>JAURGS010000306.1 GCA_030833685.1 Rhodoferax sp.
CAAAGATTTTCAGAAACAGCATCCAGACCAGTTGGCTCAAACGCTGCGCATCGCCGTCGACGCCGACGTCCTTGCGCATGATGTCCTGGATAGATTTGACAGTAGAGGTAATGCTCATAGAGGGGTTCTTTCGTTAAACGTTTAATTCAGGAATAGAGGTGTTGTTCGAGTTCCAGCAGGGCTGTAATGACCCAGCACTTTCTGCACAGGTCAGGCCGCTAATGCATATGCCTCAGCGGGTGTTCTCATCCCCAATGCCTGGTGGGGGCGTCGGGTGTTGTACCAGCAGATCCAGTCGCTGACGACGTGGCTGGCATGCTGCAGACTTTCAAAGCGGTGCCGATGCACACACTGTTCCTTCAAGGTCCGGATCACGCGCTCCACCATGCCGTTCTGCTGCGGGCAGTGTGGCGTGATGAACTCCTGCTGCAGGCCGTAGCTCCTGACCAGTCGGGTGTAAGTCCGACTGGTAAACACCAGGCCATTGTCCGAGCGCAGCAGGAATGGCTCTCGCACCCGTCCCAGCGTCCCATACCGGCAGATCAGTGCCTGCTCCAGCGCCGCCTGCGCGGTAGTGGCTTTGCCGCTACGCGACAAATGCCAACCCAGCAGCTCGCGGGTATGACAGTCGATCACCAAGGCCAGCGAGAGCCAGCCATCGCGACCACCCCAGACCCGGCAAAGGTCGGTAGCCCAGCGTTGATCCGGCCTGGTGGCCACCGAGGGCAGCGCCTGAATCCGCGGCCGATGCCCGATGGCGCGCTTGCGCACCTGCCAGCCTTTCAGCTGGAAAATGCGCTGCACTGTGTTCTTGTTCATCTCCAGCAAGCCGGCCACCGTGCGGTAACCAAAGGACGGTTCCTCCTCGATCAACGCCTTGATTGGCGCTGCGAGCGCCTCCTGCACCTTCGGCGCCGACTTGGTGGCGCGGTAGTAGTAGGTCCGACGCGGGACTTCAAACCAACAGCACAACTGGCTGACAGACACGCTGTAGCCTTCTTCCTTCAAGCCCTGCTGCAAGCGGTCGATCAGTTCTCGTCCCTGCCCAGCAGGGCATCCAGCTTTTTTCTGGCACGTAACTCCAACATGGCCTCGCCGTACGCTTCCTGCAGCTTCTTGATCTCGCGCTCGTATTGCTCGCGCACATCTTCCGGCTTGGCGCGCAGGGCGTTCTCCATCCCGGCCTTGGCTTGGCTGACCCAGTCCTCGACTTCGGCAGGTGGCAGATCAAATTGCCGACTGGCTTCGGCTACCGTAGCCTTGCCCTGGATGATGTCCAGCACCAGTGCGGATTTGCGCTTGGCGGTCCAGCGCTTGATGTCTTCGTCTTGCATGTTGCTCATGGGTATCTCCACAAAGTTGGTGAATAATACCTGAGCAGGAAATTACTGGGTCATTACAGTTCGCCAATTTCAGAAACGACCATTCTCGCAGCCACCGGCGCCGGATGTGACCAGTTTGAACACTTCCGAACGCAACTGCCGTGCGCGCTCAGTAACGGCGTGTTATGCCTCGCTCGTTTTCTAGTTGCCGGTACACTATCGTCTGCCTGGGTATTGGGTGCATTAATCGTGTTGCAAAGTGCGTTAGTGTATGCCCTTAAACGACTCCAGGCTCATGCACGCATTTAATCAGTTGACTTTTTGACTCTAAATGCCAGTAAAAGATTGCCTGCTTTTTGACTGAAAAGTTCATAACCTGAGCCAACAAAAATCATACCGGCGCCGGCAGCGAGTGAGTGCGCATCAATAGAGCCTCCCAGTGCTTCAATTCGATTGGTGGTCTCAAAGTAGTCTGCTGTATCAAATTCAAACAGGATACGCCCATCGGCGTTGTCAAATATAAACAAGCGTCCATCAATGTTGCCCATGACCAGCGCACCGTCAACTACCAGCGGCACCGCTGAAAAACCATAACGCTGAGCGCAGCCTGCTACTCTGTCAGCACGCCCGTTCGCGCAATCCGGTCTTGAACGGTATTCCCAGGCCGGTTCGCCGTTTAAGATGTTGAAAGCGTATACACCTGAATGAATCACGTCGTCTGAACGGTTTCCGCCCTTAGGATCGCTGATAGGTAAAAAAACCTTTGTACCATCAACTGCAATACCCCAATGATTGCCGCCCAGTGCCCCGCCTTCACCGACCCGTTGTTGCCACACCACCGAGCCGTCCTCCGGATCGAGTGCCCATAAATGACCGGATTTCTGGCCAGCCAATAACCTTTCGCTACCATCGCTGAGAGATACCAAGGTTGCAGCGCTGCCAAAATCCCAGTCTTTGCGAATGCTGTCTAACGGTGCGGGGCAATTGGGCCCTGGATTACGACCAGAACAGGCCATGTTCCAGACGTCATTTGCAACCGCCTGAAACTGCCATCTGACAGCGCCGCTATCAATCTCCAGAGCGATTATTGCATTACTGGTATCGGTTGCCGGCAGCGACGTATTTTCACCGGTGGTCACATATAACAGTCGGCGCTTTTCATCAAGGCTTGGGCTCGACCAGATCGGAGCACCAGAAGGACCGCGCAAACGCGCTCCTTCAGAATTAACAGCGCCAGTGTATGAGGCAGGTGGCATGGTCACGTACGTCCATAACAGTTCCCCCGTGGTGACGTCCAACGCAATCACTGCGCCACGGCCGTCACAGCATTCGTGTTCGGGATCCGCTCCGCGTGCGACACCAGAGGCTGATATCGGCACATAAATCCTGTCTTCGTAGTGGAGGGGCGCCCCCGTCAAGCG
>JAURGS010000307.1 GCA_030833685.1 Rhodoferax sp.
GGAGAGTTTGGCGTGCCTGATTTCAGCTCGCTCTATTTCTTGTGGCCCCTAATGCTATGGGCCTGCGTTGTGGTGCCGGCCCTCGCCCTTGTGTATGCCCTTAAAACCAAAAGGCGGCCCCCCGTCCTCCTGGGGTTGGGCTTGTTGTTACTGTGCATCGCCTTGGCACGGCCACAAATGGTGCTTATGACTCCTGTGCGAGATGCATCAGTGATGCTGGTGTTGGACACGTCGGGCAGCATGCGCGCCAAAGATCTGAAACCCTCGCGTATCGACGTCGCACAAAAAACCGCTCAACAATTTTTTGCCGACAAACCCCAGCGTTTGCAAGTCGGCCTGGTCACCGTGGCCGGTACAGCGGCCTTGGCACAAGCGCCCACAGAAGACCGTGATCTATTGTTAAAAGCCATCGACTACTTGCCCCTGCAATATGGCTCAGCCTTGGGTACTGGCATTTTGGTGGCGCTGGAGGCCATGCTGCCGGGCTCGGGCATCGATGCGCAAAAAATCATCAATGAATCAGCAGAAAACGGTGGCGCCAGAAACCCCAGCACGGCAGGGCAGTCTTTGGACGACAAAAAGTCGGCCACTCCTCCAACTGGCCAAGCGCGGCAAATGGCCATTGTGTTGATGAGCGATGGCCAAAGCAATATGGGGCCCGAGTTGAAACAAATAGCCGATTTGGCCGCGACACACCAAGTCAAGATTTACACCGTAGGCATAGGCACCACCGAGGGCGATGTAGTGCGGCTGCAAGGCCGTAGCATGCGCGTCAAGCTGGAAGATGAAGCACTGAAAAAAATCTCGACTATCACGCAAGGTGAGTATTTCAGGGCCGACAGCGCAGAGGCCCTGAAGAGTATTTACGACAAATTAGGCTACCGACTTCGTTTTGAAAAACGCGCCATGAGCGAGGTCACGGCGCATGTATCCGTTTTGGCGCTGCTGCTGGTTTTGATCAGTGTCACGCGCAGCGTTGTACGGATGGGCAAGATCATCTGAAGCTGGGGCCTCTGCAAACCCGTCTCAGCGCCAATTGATGCGTGTCGACTCGCTGCTACCAGTTCAGCGGCAACCAATCGGGAAAGCGGGTTTTTCTCTGTCAAGATGACAATCATCGCGTTGGCGGCAGACACCCCAATTGCATAGACAGACTGACGAACCGAGGTCAATGGCGGCAAAGTGAAAGCGGAGTTAGGGGGGGTCGTCAAAACCAATCAAAGAGAGGTCTTTGGGCACCCGTGAGCCCGATCGGTGCAAGGCCAGAGCGCTGAAAACAAGTAGTAGCATTAGGCATTTCATCGGCTTGGTTGATGACAAACTGGCGTGCTTCGCACCAGTATTGAGCGGCGCCTTTGAACTGGGCAAGTTTTGCTACATCTTGCCGTTCTGTGTCTTTGGTATCCATCGTATCCAAGTCTTCGATTACTTGAATACAGGTCTGTTGTCACCCTTGAAGAAGAGCAATCAGAGTCCGTTCAGAATGGCCGGACTCTAGGAAAATCGGTTGACAGATGAATAAGAGAACTCGAATCAATTCAGTCCCCTAGAATTAGCGCCAAAGCGTCAAACTGAGCTGTGAAAACTGTCTAGGGATTTCGCGGAATGCTACTTTGTGCAAGAAAAGCGCGCGGTAATAACCTTTGCGGTGGTTAGGTCGCTTGTGCATTGTCAGTGCTGCACGGGCGTTGGGTGTACCGTCTTCTCATGGTTAGCGAGGGGTTTATTGTGTCGAAAATATTTTCTTCTGCTCTGCTGTGTTGCTTTTTAAGTGGGGTAGCTTCTGCTACGGCTCAGCCCTTGACGCACGCGCAAAAGAACGGAGTACCTGACTTGGTGCATGCCAGTAGTCCTGTTGTTTCCAAAGCAAACGCTATCGCAATCGCTATGGTCATTCAGGCTCAACTCGATGCTTTTGCTGCTGACGACGCGTCACTTGCGTTTTCGTACGCAGCGCCAAACATTAAAGCCATGTTTGGTACGCCAGCGAGGTTTTTACAGATGGTGAAAAGCAGTTACCCAGTGGTCTACAGGCCCACGTCTGTAACATTTCTTGAACCTGAGTCGGATGGCGTAGCCATCATCCAACCAGTTGCGATGACGGATGCGCAAGGGAATGGATGGGTTGCTGTGTATCGCTTGGAACCAGTGTCTGGCAAGGATATATCGTGGCTAATCGCTGGCTGCGTGTTGAGGGCTAAGAGCCCTCAAACATGGGCTTGATAATCCATCCCAACCGCTAACCCTCGGTTTCGACCGAGTGACAACTGGAAGTTTTGACGCTTGTGCTTTTTCCGCGAGTTCAAAACGCCGCAACTGCTCAAAAACGACGGTTTTTCGGTTCACTAAAAGTGTATGGATTTTTTGATTTGAAGAACAAGTTGCCGAGAAGTGTATAGATTTACAAATCCAAAAAGACCAAAGCCGTGTGACCCTCGATCTCGACCGAGTGACAACTGGAAGTTTTGACGCTTGTTACTTTTCCGAGAGTTGAATCTTCTACAACCACTCACAAACGAGGTTTTTGTCAGAGCGTTTAAGTTCATCGCTATCTTTTCGCTTTTTTAAAACAAGAAATGGCGGCGTAACGAACCAGGAACCCTAGTTATCAGGCGAAGATTGAGCTTGCAGTGAAATACAACTAGACTAAAAATTCTCAATTATGTTGGATCGATATTTGACGCGGACCACAAAAATTGCAACATGAATGCTACATTTTTTGATGTCCA
>JAURGS010000308.1 GCA_030833685.1 Rhodoferax sp.
CGGACACGCGCATGGTCAGCGAGTCAGTCAAGGTGTTTGGTGGCCCAATGCCAGCGGGTTGCCTGTACACCAAGCAGACCTTTATTGACCAGAACCCAGAGGCGGTTCAGGCTATGACCAACGCCATGGTGCGCGCGTCGAAGTGGATTCAGAACGCCGGCCCCGGTGACATCATCAAGGTCGTGCCCGAGCAATATTTGCTGGGCGATCGCGCGGTTTATATCGACGCGTTCCTGGCGGCCAAGGCTGCGCTGTCACCCGACGGCATGTTTCCCGACAAGGGCGCAGAGACGGCCTTGCGCGCGCTGGTCAGTGCAGACCCCAAGATCGCCAGTGCCAAGCCCGATCTGAAAGTGGTGTTTACCAATAAGTTCGCCAAGGCTGCCAACGCCAAGTACCCCAAAGGCTGAGATGGCGCCAGCTCTTACCCTTAGTGGGGTTAGCTGCGTTTTTTCAGACCGCAACAATCCCGCACAGGCTTACACTGCTGTTCGGGATGTCTCCTTATCCGTCGGTGCTGGCGAGTTTGTCAGTGTCGTCGGACCCACGGGTTGTGGAAAAAGCACTTTGCTCAATGTCGGCGCCGGCTTGCTGGAGCCCAGCACGGGCACGGTGGCGGCGTTTGGCCAGCCGCTGGCGGGCATTAACCAGCGCGCGGGCTATATGTTTCAGGCCGATAGCCTGATGCCGTGGCGCACCGCGCAGGCTAACGTGACTGCTGGTTTGGAGTTTCGCGGTGTGCCTGAGCATGAGGCACATGCGCAGGCCGAAACCTGGTTGCGCCGCGTGGGTCTTGGCGGCTTCGGTGATCGCTACCCCCACCAGATGAGCGGCGGCATGCGCAAGCGCGTGAGCCTGGCGCAGATGCTGGTGCTGGACCCCGACATCATGCTCATGGACGAGCCTTTTTCTGCGCTCGACATTCAAACCCGGCAACTCATGGAAAACGAGTTGCTGACCCTGTGGGCAGCCAAGCGAAAAGCAGTTTTGTTCATCACCCATGATCTGGATGAAGCCATCGCCATGAGCGACCGGGTTGTGGTCATGAGCGCCGGGCCAGCGAGTCGGCCCATTGGCGACTTTGTGATTGACATGGACCGGCCCCGTGATGTGGCCGAGGTCAAAGTGATGCCGCGCTTTTTAGAGCTGCACCGTGCGATCTGGGATGTGCTGCGCGAAGAAGTGCTCAAAGGCTACCAGCAGCAGCTCGAAAAAGTCTAGGAAAAAACAGCATGTGGCGACGACTCCAACCTCAGGCCAGCAATTTGCGGATTTGGCAGATCGCCCTGCTCGCGCTGGTGTTTCTGTTCTGGCATGTGATGACCGTGCCCAACCTGATTCCGCCGATGATGTTTGACGACGGCAGCCAGGCCGCTTTTTTCTTTGGCGAGCCGCTGAAGATATTCGAGCGGATCTGGATCTGGTTTGTGACCGATGCAGATATTTACAAGCACCTGGCGGTGACCCTGGCTGAGACCATGATGGCGTTTGCTGTTGGCGCGGTGTTGGGGCTGGCCGGCGGGCTTTGGCTGGCGCTGGCGCCCATGGCCTCAGCGATTCTGGAACCTTACATCAAGGCCTTGAATGCGATGCCCCGCATTATTCTGGCGCCGATTTTTTCCGTTTGGTTTGGGCTGGGTATGGGCTCCAAAGTGGCGCTGGGCGTGACCTTGGTGTTTTTCATCGTCTTTTTCAATGTCTACCAGGGCGTAAAAGAGGTCAGCCCGGTGGTTCTTGCTAACGCGCGCATGCTGGGGGCTGACAAAAGGCAGCTGCTACGCCATGTTTACCTGCCCAGTGCCACGAGCTGGGTTTTCAGCTCCCTGCACACCTCGGTGGGCTTGGCCTTTGTGGGTGCGGTGGTGGGCGAATACCTGGGCTCAAGCCAGGGTGTGGGCTATCTGATTTTGCAGGCTGAAGGCAGCTTTGACATCAACACCGTGATGGCTGGAATTCTGGTGTTGACCGGCTTTGCCTTGGTGCTTGACGGCTTTGTCTCTCATATCGAGGCGCGGCTAATGAAATGGCAACCCCGCACGGCAGAGACCGAAAAGCTCTGAGCTTTTTTTCGGGCCAGGGTTGGCCACGTCACGCTCATCATGAAGCCGGTGGGGCAAGGGCTGCTGCCTAATCGCTAACGTTGCCCCTATGTGCAGTCATTACCAGTCCGTGCGTGATGAGGAGCGAATGCGAAGGCATTTCGGACTTGGCTTGCCAGCCCAAGCGGGGCGGCATGACTTGTGGCCTGGCTACGAAGGTTTTTTTATTTCCGCAGGCTCCTCACAGCCCGCCTGCGACGCCGCACCCGAGCGCCGCCAAGTGTGCAGCGGGCTTTTCGGCTTGGTGCCCCATTGGGCAGCAGACACGCGAACCACCCGGTTCACGTACAACGCGCGCAGTGAAACAGTGGCCAGTAAGCCGAGCTTTCGCGATGCCTGGCGCCGCGGCCAGCATTGCATTGTGCCGGCCGATTCAATTTTTGAGCCCGACTGGCGCAGCGGTAAAGCCGTCCCCGCCTGCATTGCGCGCGCTGACGGGCAACCCATGGGCATCGCTGGCTTATGGTCGAGCTGGCGTTCTCCAGGCGGCCAGGTGATCTACAGCTACACCATGCTGACAATCAATGCCAATCACCACCCACTCATGCGTCAATTTCACAAGCCACAGGATGAAAAGCGCATGGTGGTGATCCTGCCAACGG
>JAURGS010000309.1 GCA_030833685.1 Rhodoferax sp.
GCCCTGGAGCTCGGAGCCCTGCTATCGGGCGCGGTGCTGACGGAGCAGGTGTTCACGATTCCCGGCTTTGGCAAGCTCATCATTGATGCCGTTTTTAACCGCGACTACGCCGTGGTGCAAGGCGTGGTGCTGGTAACGGCCACCGCCTACATCCTGCTCAACTTACTGGCCGACATGGCCTACTTTGTTTTCAACCCGCGACTTCGACACTAGTGATCCGCCCGATTGATTTTCAACGCCATGCCAACTGATCTGGCCGCTGCTAAACCTACCTACAGCCCGGGACAACGGTCCTGGAGAAAGCTCACGCGCAACCGGGTTGCCATGGGTGGCTTGTTCGTGGTGGTGTTTTTTGTGCTGCTTGCGGTGCTTGCGCCTTGGATCGCACCCCACGACCCCATGGCGGCGAGCTGGAGCGCTATTCGCAAAGCGCCCAGCGCAGCTTACTGGTTCGGCACCGACGAGCTTGGCCGCGATGTTTTGTCGCGCGTGATCTGGGGAGCGCGAGCTTCGTTGCTGGCGGGCGTTGTTTCGGTTTCCATTTCTTTAGCGGTGGGGGTGCTGATCGGCATGGTCGCTGGCTTCGTGGGCGGCATTGTCGACAGCTTGATATCGCGCGTCACCGATGCATTTTTAGCTTGCCCCTTTTTGATTCTGGCCATCGCTCTGGCCGCCTTCCTGGGCCCTAGCCTGACTAACGCCATGATTGCCATCGGCATTTCAGCAGCACCCATTTTTGTGCGCTTAACCCGAGCCCAGGTCATCAACGTCAAGGTCGAGGACTATATTGAAGCGGCCAGAGCCGTGGGCTGCTCACCGATGCGCATTGCCATTTCGCACATCCTGCCAAACGTGACGGCACCGGTGATCGTACAGTCCACTTTGGCCATTGCTGCTGCGGTGATTGCTGAAGCCAGCCTGTCGTTCTTGGGCCTGGGGCAACAACCCCCCGAGCCCAGCTGGGGCAGCATGCTCAACACTGCCAAAAACTTTATCGACAATGCGCCCTGGATGGCGATTTGGCCGGGCTTGGCCATCTTCACCTTGGTGCTGGCTTTCAACCTGCTGGGCGACGGCATGCGCGACGCGCTGGACCCCCGCCACCGTCGATGAACCGCAACTAAATAAACGCAAGGACCGTGATGTCGTTCAACTGGAAAAATCCCTACCCCACCATTCGCAGCCCGCTGATGGCACGCAACGTGGTGTCTACCTCCCACCCACTGGCTTCGCAAGCCGGTTTGCGCATGCTACTCAAAGGCGGCAATGCCATCGATGCCGCTATTGCCGCCGCAGCGGCGCTAACCATCGTGGAGCCAGTTTCTAACGGTCTGGGCAGCGACAACTTCGCGATTTTGTGGGACGGCCAGCAACTCCATGGCTTGAATTCTTCTGGCGTTGCGCCGGCCGCCTGGAACCCGGACTATTTTGCGCGCCGCCATGGCGGCAAGATGCCCGAGCGCGGCTGGGATTCGGTCACCACGCCGGGCGCTGTGGCGGGCTGGGTGGCGATGTCCAAGCGCTTTGGCAAGCTGCCTTTTGCTGACCTGCTGGAGCCGGCAATTGAGCTGGCAGAGCGCGGGCATTCAGTGGCGTGCATCGTGGCCGATAAGTGGGCACGCCAGGTACCGATCCTGCAAAACCAGCCCGGCTACGCCCAGGCCTTTATGCCCCATGGACGCGCACCCAATCCTGGCGAGCGCTTTGTGTTTGCACAGGCGGGTCAGACCCTGCGCAAAATTGCGCAGTCCGAAGGCGATGCGTTTTACCGAGGCGAGATCGCGCAAGCCCTGGCTTCCCATGCGGCGGCCAATGGTGGCAGCATGACGGTGGCTGACCTGGACGCCTACCGGCCGCAGTGGGTCACGCCCATTCAAAAAGACTTTGCCGGCCACACCGTGCACGAGATTCCGCCCAACGGCCAGGGCATTGCGGCCTTGATGGCACTCGGCATGCTTGACAAGCTTGATCTCACCCAGTTTGATGTCGACAGCGTGCAGTCCCAACACTTGCAAATTGAAGCCATCAAACTGGCCTTTGCCGACACCTACCGCTGGGTCGCTGACGAGCGCTTTATGGGCGAGGTCAGCGCCGCAGACCTCTTGAGCGATGCTTACCTGAGTGAGCGCGTCAAGCTCATCAACCCCAACAAAGCGGGTGACTTCACACACGGCACACCACCCAAAGGCGGCACGATTTACCTCTCGGCCGCGGATGAGAGCGCCATGATGATCAGCCTGATTCAGTCCAACTACATGGGCTTTGGCAGTGGCGTTGTGGTGCCAGGCACGGGCGTGAGCCTGCAAAACAGAGGCTACGGCTTTACCACCAAAGATGGCCACCCCAACCAGGTGGCTGGCGGCAAGCGACCGTTTCACACCATCATCCCGGGCTTTTTGACCAAAAACGGCAAGCCGCAGATGAGCTTTGGTGTGATGGGCGGCAACATGCAGCCCCAGGGCCATTTACAGACCCTGGTGCGCATGCTGGTCTACAAGCAACAGCCCCAGGCGGCGTGCGACGCACCGCGCTGGAAGGTCAGCACTGGCTTGAATGTCGACTTTGAGCACACCATGGGAGCGCCCTTGGTGCAGGGGCTCAAAAACCTCGGGCATCGCTTTGAGGTGGTGCCCGATGCCTACATGGACTTTGGCAGCGGCCAGTTCATCTGGCGCCTGTCCGATGACATGCAAGACGG
>JAURGS010000030.1 GCA_030833685.1 Rhodoferax sp.
TCGATCAGCCCATGACGCCTGAGCGTGTGCTCAGGGCTTTGCGCAAAATTTAAGGAGGAAAGACGTGCCAACCAATCCAAAACGCGCAGGCGCTCTGGCGGCGCACTCTGTGACCCGGTTTGTTTTCACCGTGCCCGACCTGGACGAGGCTGAGCGTTTTTACCAAGCTTTTGGTCTGGATGTGCGCAAAGTCGGTGACCATCTGGACCTGCACACCTTCGGTCATCCGCATTGCTGGGGCCAGGTCTATGCCAATGGCAAACCCAAGCAGTTGTGCTACCTGAGCATCGGTGTTTACGCCGAAGACCTGCAACCCCTGCGCGCCGCGATCGCTGCCAAGGGCATTAAAGAGGTGGCTGCCCACCCTCTGGGAAGCCAGGATGGTTTCTGGCTGCTTGATCCCGAAGGCATTCATGTGCAGGTACTGGTTGCCGACAAGGTCACGCCCAATGAGCGCGCCCCGGCCAAGGGCTTTTTCATGAAGGATAACCCGATTGGTGTGCCGATTGGCCCGATGCGCATGGATACCAGCCCGGTGCGCCCGGTGCGTCTGTCGCACATCCTGATGTTTACCTCGGATGTGAACCGGTCGCTTGGTTTTTACTGCGACGCACTCGGACTCAAACTCTCCGACCGCTCGGGTGATGGCATTGCCTTTACCCATGGCGCACACACCAGCGACCATCATCTCTTGGCGTTTGTGAAGTCTGACGGCCCTGGGCTGCACCACACCAGCTGGACGGTGCATCATTTCGATGAGGTTGGTCTGGGCATGGAGCAAATGCGCGCCGCAGGCTATGAGGCCGGCTGGGGTGTGGGCCGGCATGTGATCGGTTCGAACTGTTTTTACTACGCGCGCGACCCCTGGGGCAGCTTTGCCGAGTTCTCCTACGACATTGACTTTATCGATGCCACGACCGACTGGCCGGCGCAAGACTACCCGGCTGAGGACTCGTTTTACCTTTGGGGGCCGACGCCGCCAGATTTTTTTGTCATCAACCACGAGACCGCTGCCCGAGCGGCCGCTACCTGAACCCTGACGGAGCCCTTTCATGCAGTTAATCAATTTTCTCAACGCCAACGGCGAGGTCAATCTTGGCGCGGTCAAGGGCAGCCAGGTTATCAACCTCAGCGCGGCGGGCCTGCCAGCAAGCGTCGATGCCTTGCTGGCTGCCGGCAGTGCAGCCTGGAAGCGTGCAGCCGAGCTTGCGAGCTCGGGCTCAGCTGAGCTCCACTTGAGTGCGCTGAAAATTCTGGCGCCGGTGCTCAACCCGTCCAAGGCTATCGCAGTAGGCCTGAACTACGTGGACCACGCGGCTGAGAGCCCTTACAAAGACCCTCCAAAGTACCCGGTGCTTTTTCATCGGTACCCCAGTTCCTGGGTGGCGCATGATGAGGCGCTGGTCAGGCCCAAGGTCTCCAGCGACTTTGATTACGAGGGTGAAGTTGCGGTCATCATCGGCACCGCCGGGCGCTACATCAGCAAGGACCGGGCGCTGGACCACGTGGCAGGTTATTCACTGTTTAACGATGGATCGATCCGTGACTACCAGTTCAAGTCGCACCAGTGGATGATGGGTAAAAACTTTGATGCCACAGGCAGCTTTGGCCCAACCCTGGTCAGCGCCGATGAGTTGCCCCCTGGCGCTGTCGGCCTGCAGTTGGTCACGCGCCTGAACGGGCAGGTGCTCCAAAATGCCAACACGCGCGACATGATTTTTGATGTGCCGACGCTGGTGAGCGTTTGCTCTGAGGTGTTTGAGTTGCACCCCGGCGACGTGATCATCTCTGGCACACCCGCTGGCGTGGGCTTTGCGCGCAAGCCGCCGATCTTCATGAAGCAGGGCGACACCGTCGAGGTCGAAGTCGAAGGCCTGGGCATTCTGCGCAACACCGTGGTCGATGAGTGATGTGGTCTGAAGCCCCGGGACTGTTGAGCGAGCGAGCGCCCTACACTGCGTTTGTCGACCGCCCCAAACTCCAGGCGCCCGCGCGGGTGCTGGTGTGGATCATCGTCAACGTCGAACACTGGTCCATGGTGCGGGCCATGCCGCGCACGGTTCTATCGCCGCCCATGGGCGCGCCCTTGCAGCCCGACTTGCCCAACTGGGCCTGGCACGAGTACGGCATGCGGGTGGGCTTTTGGCGGCTGCACCAGGCGCTGAGCGCTCGTGGCCTGGATGTGACCCTGGCGCTCAATGCCGTGGTCTGTGACTCTTACCCGCGTGTGGCGCAAGCCGCGTTGGAGTCGAGTTGGGAATTCATGGGTCATGGCTGGGTCCAGGGGCCGATGCACAAGCTGGACAACCAGGCCGAGGCTATTGAAATGGCGATGCAGAAAATCGCCGCTTTTACCGGTGCGCGTCCGCGCGGCTGGGAGAGCCCCGGCCTGACCGAGACCGAGGTCACCCTGGACCTGCTCAGCGCCGCTGGCGTTCAGTATGTGGCCGACTGGGTGCTGGACGATTTACCGACCTGGCTTGATGCCAAGCCGCGACCGGTGCTGTCGATTCCCTACAGTGTGGAGCTCAATGACATCCCGGTGCATGCCCTGGCCCTACACACCAGCGAGGAATTGTTGGCGCGTGGGCGCGCCCAGCTTGACCGCTTGTGGCAGGAGGGCGCAAGTCAGCCACGGGTGATGGCCTTGAGCGTTCACCCCTACATCACTGGCGTGCCACACCGCATCGCCGCCTTTGAACGCTTGCTGGACTACATCATGGCCAAGCCCGATATCCAGGTGATGAAAGCCGGCGCGATTGCCGACTGGTACAGCGCGCAGGTGCCCAGCCCCTGATTTTTGTGCAGCCCGTGTCAAGCGCCGGGAGTGGGGCTTAATGCCCGATGGCTTGATTCACGCGGGGCATAACCTGCTCGGCCATCAACTCCATCGAGCGTTTGCCAAGTGCGGGGTCCACCCAGTCATGGCCGGCGTATAGCAAGGTGCCGAAGTCGCCAATGTCTTCACGCAGGGCCAGGATCTGGTCGACCACGCTGTTAACTGAGCCGGCAATCACCAATTTAGGCGCGATGGTGTCGGCGGTGATGCTCTCATCGGGCTCGCTCTGGTCGGCCTTGAACAGGTTGGAGCGGCCAGCGTAGCCCACCAGTTTGCGAATGAGCTGTTTGAAGTAAAAGTGGTAGGGCCCCTCGGCGGTATGGGCATAGCGTCTGGCCTGTTTGTCGTCGCCATCGGTCACGAAAATGCTTTTGGCCACGCGCCAGTTTTCAGGCAGGGCTGGTCGGGCTCCGGCTTCGCAGCCTTGCACATAGCTTGCCCAATGCGTCTTGACCCATTTGGGCAGCAGGAAATTCGCTGAAATCGTGTCCCAGCCTCTTTGCGCTGCGGCGGCCACGCCTTTGGAAAATGGCGCCACCGCAGTCACCACGATTGGCGGGTTTGGCTTTTGGTAGGGTTTGAGGATCGCGCCCTGGCCAATTTCGGGGATCATGCTGCGCGCGGTGCTGACATTGAAGTACTTGCCGGTCAGGTTGTAAGGGGGCTCACCTTTCCAGATATCCAGCACCATATTGATGCCCTCGACAAACATCTCAAGGCGGTCGCGCTCAAAGTTGCCAAACACCTCGGCGTCCGACATCAGCCCGCCTGGGCTGATGCCCATGATGAACCGACCCTCGAGCATGTGGTCAAGCATCGCAACCTGCGCGGCGATAGCAGCGGGGTGGCTGTTGGGCACGTTGATGGTGCCCGTGCCGAGTTTGATGTTCTTGGTGGAGCGTGCCACGCTGGCAAGAAACATCATGCAAGAGGTTACGTTTTCTGCCAGGTCGGTTACATGCTCACCGACAAAAACCTCTTCATAGCCGAGCCGGTCGGCCAGCAGGATCGCCTCCTGGTCTTCCCTCAGGGTTTCATGCGGTATGCGGCTGGGTGGATGCAGAGGCATCATGAATGTGCCGAGTTTCATCACAGGCCTTTATGCGGGTTCAATGGGATGGGTGGGCCACTTGCGCCAGTGTCTGGATTTCTTGGACCAGAAGCGGCCCCTGGTTGAGCGCACTTAGATGACCACAGTCTGCAAAGGTGGTGCACACCGCTCCTTCAATCTTGGCGGCCATGGCATTCATGATTGCGCTGGGAGCGGCGCCGTCGTCAGCGCCGGCAACCAGGCGTGTGGGCAGTTTGATCGCGCCGATTTCACTTTGCAGGGTTGTTCCAATGATGGCCCTGATGCAGGCCTCAAAGCCGATGGGATCGGTGGCTCTAATCATGTCGGCCACGCTTGCCATCATCACCGGATGGTCGCGGCGAAATTCTGGCGTGAACCAGCGCGCTAGCGTGGGCTCAACCAGTGCCGACATGCCCGCCGTCGAGGCCATCTGAATGCGGTCCTCCCAAGCTTTGATCGCGGCCTGGTCGACAAAGTCGCGGCAGTTGCAGGCCAGCACGCCGCTCAGGCGCTCTGGCGTGTGCACCGCCATCGTCAATGCCGTCATGCCGCCAAGTGAGATGCCTGCCATCAGGGCGCGCTCCACACTAAAGTGGTCCAGCACGGCAACGGCATCGGCTGCCAAGTCGCGTAGCGAGGCGCTGGCAACAGGTGTCGTGCTGTGTCCATGCCCTCTTGTGTCGTAGCGGACCACCCGAAAATCCTGCAACAAAGCGGGAAGTACCTCGTCCCATAGCGAGCGCGTGGTGGCCAGCGAGTTTGACAGCAACAAGGGGGGACTTGTTTGGCTGCCCTGTATCTCGCAGCTGATGACTGACCCGTCATCTCGCTTAATCAGCTCTTTGTGCATGGTGACTTGTGCTCGTGAGAAAAAAAGTTTGGCGACAAAAGGACGAGCTTATTGTATGATTTATTGATCTATCGATCAACAACAGGAAATTGCATGGGCTCATCAAAACTTGTCAGGCGCGATGCGGTGGGGATGGTCGGTCTGGGCATCATGGGCTCGGCAATGGCCATGCACCTGGCCAAATCAGGCCGTGCTGTCCATGGCGCTGATGTGTCGGTGGCTGCCCGAAAAAGAATGGCGCGTGTGCTCATGTCGGTTGATGGCGGCATTGCGCAGTGCCTGGACCACTGCGAGTTCGTGATCACCTCACTACCCAGCGTGGCTGCACTCAACAATGTGGTCGATCAGGTACTGGCATGGCGAAAGGGCCACTTGGGGGCTTTGACCATTGCCGAGACCAGCACGCTGCCTTACACGGACAAGGCCGCAGCGCTCAAGAGGCTGGCCGCTGCGGGCGTGACGATGCTGGACTGCCCACTGTCGGGAACCGGCGCGCAGGCCAAGAAAAAAGACCTGGCGGTTTACGCCAGTGGTGACAAGAAGTTCATCGCCAAGCTCAAACCGATTTTTCTGGACTGCACCCGTGTGGTCTACGACGTTGGCGCTTTTGGCAACGGCACCCACATGAAGCTGGTGGCCAATTTACTGGTTGCTTTGCACAACGTATCCAGTGCCGAAGCTTTGCTGTTTGGCAAGCGCCTGGGCCTGGATGAGATGCAGATGGTCAATGTTCTCTCTGATGGCGCTGGCGGCTCGCGCATGCTCGAGGTGCGTGGGCCGGTGATGGCCAAACGGCAGTGGGCTGAGGCAGCGATGAAGGTAGAGGTCTGGCAAAAAGATATGCAGATCATCTCCCAGGCGCTCAAAGATGCCAGGGTGCCTGCCCCCTTGTTTGCTGCCAGCGTTCCAATTTACGTTGCTGCCATGGCCCAGGGCCACGCGCTGCACGACACAGCATCGGTGTATGCGGTCATTGAACGCATGGCCGGTGGCCAGCAGGGCTGAGCGCTGTCGCATGCTCGCAGAAGGAAAAAACCGATTGCGCCAGACGCTGGGCACGTTTGCCACCGGGGTGACCGTCATCACCACCTACCACCACGAGGCCAGTCGCCATGTGGGCATCACGGTCAACAGTTTCAGCTCTGTGTCCTTGCAGCCGCCCATGGTGCTGTGGTCAATCAACCGCCGATCGCCCAACCGTGGCGCTTTCGATGTCGGCTCCACCCACATTATTCATGTGCTCAGGGATGACCAGACTGAGCTGGCGCGCCGCTTTGCCACGCCTGGGCCAAACAAGTTTCACGGATTGCAAACCCGCCCAGACCCGCAGACAGGCATACCGTTGCTGCTGGACTGGGCCGCAGTGATGAAGTGCCGAACAAAGGAGTTGATTGCGGCCGGTGACCATGACATCGTGCTGGCTGAAGTGCTGCACCATGAGCACACCGATGCGAGGCCCTTAATTTTTGTTCAGGGACGCTTCGGTGCGCCGCTTAGCTCGGCCAGCAACGCTGGATAAAGCCCTCTTGCACCATGAAAGAACAGGTCAACCGCGTCCGACACGCGCGTGGTTTCGGTGATCTGTGGCGCCGCGTTGAGAATGTGTTTTCTGACCATGCCGTAGAACAGGCTCGATTGCAACATCCACGCCAGCTCAATTTCTCTCGGGTGAATGGGCCCGCTCAAACCCGCGATTTGCTCGGGCGTGAGCAGGCTATGGCGCAACTCTTTGCAAACCGTGGTGAGGATTTGGCTTTGAACAATCTTCTTGACGTACTCGCCGTTGAACTCGAAGTTGGCCAGCGCGGCAAAAAAGTAAATGCGCAGCCACCGCTGGCTGTAGGTACCCTGAACGTATCCGCTGTAAAACTGTGTCAGGCGCTCTTTGAGTGGCAGGCTGCGATCGCGCAGGGTGTCGAGCCAATTGGTTTGCTGTTGCTGCAGGAAGACGGCCTCAAGCACCGCGTCAATCAACGCTGCTTTGGATGGGAAGTAGCGGTACAGCAGTGGCTGCGATATGCCGATACGCCGGCTGAGCTCGCGGGTTTGAACCGCAAAGCCGGCCTCAGCAAAGTAATCGGTTGCCGCATCAAGAATTTGCTGGCGCCGCATGCTCGGCGTCATTCTCTTGGTCTTTGGCAGGGTCGGCTTTGTCACGGGTTGCAGGTATAGCGATGGCTGGGCGCAAGACCGTGATTGTGGGTGGATCCATGGCCGGCCTGTTTGCCGCCAATATGCTACACCGTGCCGGCTGGCAGGTCAGCGTGCTGGAGCGATCAGCATCACCCTTGAGCGGGCGTGGCGCCGGTATCGTCACGCACACGGGCATGCTGCGCCTGCTTGAAAAAGCCGGTGTGGCCACGAGTGATGGGCTCGGCGTTGCACTCAAGCAGCGCTTGTCGTTTGATCGGCAAGGGCACATCCGGGCCGATATCAAGTTCTCCCAAATTCTGATGAGTTGGTCGCGTTTGCATGCGCTGTTGCGCTGCGCCCTGCCTGCCAAGTGCTACGCACTTGACCGGTGGGTGCAGCAGGTGAGTTTTGGCAACAGCAGCAGCGCCGCCGAGGTCGTCTGTTCTGACGGTCAGCGCTACCAGGCCGACCTGTTGATTGCCGCTGACGGCGTGCGCTCGACCTTGCGCGCAGCCTTACTGCCCGGTGAGCATGCGCAGGTGGCGCCCTACGTGGCTTGGCGCGGGCTGGCCTTGCAATCCGCGCTCAGCCGCCCCGCCCAGCGCAGGCTGGGTGAGTCTTTTGTGGTGGTCAGCGAACCGGGCGAGGAGATGATCAGCTATCCGGTGCTCGGCGACGATGGGCAGGTCTATGTGAATTTCGTCTGGTACCGACGGGTCACACCAGCGCAACGACAGGCTTTGTTCACCGATGCGACTGGGGTTTTTCACCCGGATGGCATATCGCCGCGCCTGATCCGCAGTGAGCATCTGGCCCAAGCGCGCCGTGACGCCAAAGCCTGTTTCCATGCGGAACTTGCCGAGTTGGTCGAGCGAAGCGATGAACTGCTCTTGCAAGTGATTGTGGACCAGCGCGCCAGCGTGATGCACCGGGGCCGTATGGCGCTGATTGGAGACGCTGCGTTTGTGGCCCGACCGCATGTGGGCCAAGGCGTGACCAAAGCCGGTGGCGATGCTTGGGCTTTGTGCCAGTGCGTGGGCGATGGGTCCCTGGACATTCCCGCCGCCTTGAGCCGTTACAGTAGCTTGCGTGTGCCAGTGGGTCGCTTGGCTGTGCAAAGGGCGCGCGAACTGGGTGCCGTGCTGCTGCCAGCGAGCGCGCGCAGCGCGGCCATGCGGCGCTGGGCCCAGTATTACGCGGACCCCAGGGCGTTGCTGGCTGACACCGCGGTGGAACTGCCGGGGCTTGCGCACTTGGATGTCGGATTTGGTGGCCTAGCATGAAACAGCGCCCATGAAAGGCGCACGAGTCTGGAGACAGGTATGAAAAGCTTTCAAGTGGGTGTGGACATCGGAGGCACTTTCACCGACTGTGTGGTGATCGGCAGTGACGGCAGCATGGTGGCAGCCAAATCACCCTCGACGCCACCTCATTTCGCCAGCGGCATGATCAATGCGATGACGGTTGCAGCGCAAAGCCTGGGCCTTGGCTTTGACGAATTTTGCCGGCGCATTCGCGTTTTGACGCATGGCACAACGGTGGGCACCAACGCTTTGATTCAGCGCCGAGGTGCAAGAGTCGGTTTGATCACGACCAAGGGGCATGAAGATGTTATTCACATCATGCGCGGCTCGCGCGGCATCACCTCGCGAGACCTGAACAAGGTCGTGCATTTTCCGGAGAGTCAAAAGCCCTCACCGATTATTCCCAAGCGCTACATCAATGGTGTCTCTGAGCGCATGGACTGCAACGGCGAAATTGTGGTTGCGCTCAATGAGGTCGAGGTGAGTGCGGCCATTGAAGACCTGCTGGCCAAGGGCGTTGAGGCGATCGCGGTATGCCTGCTGTGGTCGTTCAAGGACCCTGTTCATGAAAAGCGTATTGCTGAGATGGTCAAGGCGCGCGCGCCCGAAGTGTTTGTGACCTGCTCGCATGAAATCGCCCCGAAGTGGGGTGAGTACGAGCGCACCACCGCCACAGCGCTCAATGCCTATATTGGCCCGGTCACGTCGCGCTACCTCAGAGAGCTCGATGAGCAGCTCACGCGTGCCGGTTACCGCCAGCCCTTGCAGATCACCCAGTGCGGGGGCGGCTCAATCTCGGTGCAGCGCGCCATCGAGGCGCCCTTGCTCACACTGGACTCAGGTCCGGTCTCCGGGGTAACGGGCTCACAATTTTTGGGCCAGCGCATTGGCTGTGACAACATCATCACCACCGACATGGGTGGGACGTCCTTTGATGTGGGCATTGTTCATGCGGGCGTTCCGGCTTACTCTTTTGTCTCCAATGTGGCGCAATACGAGTATTTCATTCCCAAGGTCGATATCCAGGCCATCGGCTCGGGTGGTGGATCGCTGGCGCGGGTCGATGCCCTTACCAAAACCCTGCGTGTCGGACCAGAGTCTGCCGGCGCCGACCCGGGCCCCGCGTGCTGGGGCAAAGGCAATACCGAACCCACAGTGACCGACGCCGATGTGGTCATGGGCTATATCGATCCGGACAACTTCCTGGGCGGGCGCATCAAACTGGACAAAGCGGCATCAACCGCAGCGGTGCAGAAAGTGGCGGACATGCTGGGCATGGGCTTGATGGAGACCGCTGCCGGCATTGCCAAGATTGCTGAATTCAAAATGGCAGACATCATCCGCAAAACCACGGTGGAGAAGGGTTTTGACCCGCGTGATTTCACGCTGTTTGCCTTTGGCGGGGCTGGCCCGGTTCATGCTGGCGTGTATGCCCGGGAACTCGGCGTACAAAAAGTCCTGATTCCCTTGAACCGGGTGGCCTCAACCTGGTGCGCATTTGGCGCCGCCACAGCCGACATTCTGCATATCCATGAGCAGGTCGCCATACAGGCCTCGCCCTTCGACTCCAAGCAAATTAACCGCATTTTCAAGTCGCTTGCGGATAAGGCGCATGAAGCCATGAATGCCGACGGCGTTACGAAATCACGGCGCCACCTGAGCCTGTCGATTGACATGCGTCACCGCGGACAGATTAACGAAGTCGAGGTGAATTTGTCAGACCTGCTTGGACATAAAGCACAGATCAGTGCTGGCCTGCTGCCCGAGGTCCTGCAAGCTTTTTACGCGCGCTACGAGGCGATTTACGGCAAAGGATCGTCCTATGGGGATGCCCGCTTGGAAATGGTGACGTTTCGGGTGCGTGCCCGTTGCGCAATGCCAGCGCCAACACTGAACAAGGCCTCGCGCAT
Organism: Rhodoferax sp.; assembly: GCA_030833685.1. GTDB lineage: Bacteria > Pseudomonadota > Gammaproteobacteria > Burkholderiales > Burkholderiaceae_C > Rhodoferax. Next base: position 10,109 of record JAURGS010000030.1, read on the forward strand.
GCGCCGGCAGGCCTCAGCCGAGGCGCTGACGGGGAAAAGAAAAGTGTATTGGTCAGAGCTGGGCCGAGCCGTGAACACATCGGTGATGGACGGCGCGCGCTTGCGCGCTGGCAACCGCTTGGACGGACCCGTCATTGTGGAGACCACCGAGACCACCATCGTGGTTCACCCGGGCCAGACCCTGAGCGTAGATGCCTGGGGTAATTTTGAAATCCATTTCCGAGAGGCTCAGCATGCGTGAAACCATCGCCACCATTCGCCTGGACGGTCGCCAAGGCGGCTACGTGCCGCCCAAAGTGCTCAAGATTGACCCTCGCCTCAAGCTGCACCAGGGCGCGCGCCACAAGCTCGACCCGATCACGTTTGAAGTGATCAGGCACAGCCTGTGGAACATCAACGAGGAGCACGGCGCGACCATCCAGCGCCTGTCAGGGTCTCCCGTGGCGATGTATGCGCTTGATCTGAACCCATCGATCCTGACGGAAAACGGCGAGTTTGTTTTTTTTGGGCCGTACATGCAGTACATGTCTGGGGTGACCGATACCCAGGTGAAGTGGATTCTGGAAAATCGCTCCGCCAACCCGGGCATCCGCGATGGTGACATGTTTCTGGCCAACGACCCCTGGGTGGGTGCAGCCCACCAACAGGACGTGATGCTGATTTGCCCGGTCTTTCATGAAGGCAGCCTGTTTTGCTGGGTCACCAATTGCCTGCACCAGTACGACATCGGCGGCATCACCCCATCAAGCTTTTGCCCATCGGCAGAAAGTGCATTTGAAGAGGGGATTCTGATTCCGCCGGTGAAGATTGTTGAGAACGGTGAAATCCGCAAAGACATCGAAGACCTTTACCTGCGTTCCTCTAGGAAGCCCGACGCGGTGGCGCTGGATTTTCGGGCTCAACTGGCTGGCAACCTGACGGCCAAAGAGCGCATTGAGGCACTGCTCAAACGTTATGGCGGTGACGTGGTTAAAGCCGTCATGCGCAAGATTTTGGATGATGGCGAGCGTGCTTTTTTGGAAAAAATGGCCCGCCTGCCCGATGGCACCTGGCGCGACCGCACGTATGTAGAGTGCTGTCGCCCAGGCGACAGAAACGTGCACCGCGTGCAGATCATCTTGCATAAACGGGGTAACACTTTGGTCTTTGAAAACGAGGGCACCGCGGCGCAGGACGGCGCCATGAATGCGACCTATTCGGGCTGGCGGGGTTCGATCATGGTGGCGCTTAACCAGCTTTTATGCTGGGATCAATATTTCGCCATCGGCGGGGCTTTGCGGCACGTTGAATTCAATCCGACCTTGGGCACAATGAACTGCGCGACCTTTCCGGCATCAGTCTCGACCGCGCCGGTACAGGCCATGGAGATTTCGCTTTATCCCGCGTACAACGTACTGTCGAAGATGATTTACGGCGATGTGCGCATGCGCCAAGACATCATGTGCATCGGCGGCACAAGCCAATGGCCTGCGACGATTTTTCGCGGCACAGACCAGTGGGGTGACGCCTTTGGCTACTTATTGGTTGACCCCATAGGCGGTGCGATCGGCGCGTTTGCTGCAGCCGATGGCATTTCAACCGGTGGCCAGTCGCGTACGCCGATTTGCAAACTGCCCAATATCGAGCACACAGAGCAAACTTTCCCTTTGCTGTTTTTGTACCGCAAGGAGGTGGTTGATAGTGGTGGCGCAGGGCAGTTCAGGGGCGGCATGTCGGCCGAGTCATGCTTCATCCCGCACGGAACCCACAACATCACCCATGACACCTTGTCTTCGGGCAATGCCATGCCAACCTCCAGCGGCATGATGGGGGGCTACCCCGGCTCTGTGAACGTGTTCAAGTTCACCAAAGGCAGTGACATTGAGCAACGGTTTGAACGCGCTGAAATGCCGGCAGATATTGGGCAGCTGCAGGGCGAGCCGGTCACGCTTGGTCTGCGACAGCAGAACTTTTTGCAGCAAAGACAGGATGTGTACAGCGTGATCTGGACTGGCGCTGGCGGCTTTGGCGACCCACTGGAGCGTGACCCGAGGGCAGTGCTCGAGGACGTGGTGGACAACCTGGCAGTCTCGCGTGCAGCTGCCAAGTCTATTTATGGCGTGGTGATCAAGGGTGATGCGCTCGATCAGCTGGCCACCGATCGCCTGCGTGCCAAGATGCGCCAGACCCGCAAGGCCCAGCGCCACAGCAGCCAGAAAGACTTCAAGCCTGGCGCGACCCTAGCGACTGCGGTGGTTCGCCAGGTCACAGCAAAGCTGACGGTGCGCAAGGCGCCGCAAGGCGGGCGCATCAAGCGCTGGTCTTGCGCCGCCTGCAGCACTGACCTGGGGCCGATCAGCGCGAACTACAAGCTCGGTTGCGCGCGCAGTGACGAGCCGATCACCAGTTCCAATCCGAATGTGGGCGACTGGAAACGCTACATCGATCAAAAGCCGGTGTTCAGGCAATTCTTCTGCCCGGGCTGCGGCAGTCTGATTGAAAACGAGATCGCCCGCTGGGACGACCCCTTGCTGGTCGACGTCGAGGTCCGCCTTTAAGACGCTCTACCCAGCCCCGATCAGCTCAGCGCCCACCAGGCGAACAGACTGATCACGACCACAGCGGCAAGCCAAAGCGCCCAGGGACTTTTTCCAACTGGCCCGGCAGGCGCCGCCTGGGCTGCTGTTGGGGCCCGCTGTGCTTCGGACTCCGCGAGCGCTACATCGGCTGACACCAGCTGGGATTCGAGCCGTTTGAAAAAATCGTCGGCCAATTTGTTGGCCGCGCCGTCAATCAGACGCTGGCCCAGTTGCGCAATTTTTCCACCCATCTGAGCCTCTACCGTGTAGCTCAGCGTACAACCCTTGGGCTGCGCTGAAAGCACCACATGTGACTGCCCCTTGCCAAACCCAGCCGTTCCGCCCTGGCCTTCAAACTGCAAGGTGTAGGAGTCGGGTGGGCGCACATCGAGCAGGCTGATCAAGCCCTGAAACTTTGCCGACACTGGGCCGATTCGGATGGCCATGCTCACCTTGTATTGATCGGCGCCGTTCGGTTCAATGCTGTCACAGCCTGGGATGCAGGCTTTGAGCACCTCCGGGTTATTGAGCGCGTGCCAGGCCGCCGCTTGTGAAACTGGTAGTTCTCGCTTACCTTGCATTTGCATGTGTTCTCTCCTGTTGGCTTTGGCGCGCCGGGTGCGCAGGTTTGTGGATTAGCTTACGACAGCCCAATTTCGATGGCTTGCCGCGATGGTGCCGATGGTCATTGAGCCAGTGTTTGTCTGACGGCTTTGTCCCAGGCTGCCAGGCGCGACTGCGCTTCATCCCGAGAAATTTGGGGCTCAAAGCGGCGATCCAGTTTCCAGTGGGAACGCAGTTCATCCAGGTTGGCGTAAAGGCCGCTGCCCAGTCCCGCCAGGTATGCTGCGCCCAAGGCGGTGGTCTCGATCACGGCAGGTCGCAGCACCGGCACACCCAACAGGTCTGCCTGAGTTTGCATGAGCAAGTTGTTGGCGCAGGCGCCACCGTCCACGCGAAGCTCTGAGACTGCCGTGCCGCCATGCGCCTGTGCATCGGCGCTCATGGCCGCGAGCAAGGCTGTGCTCTGAAACGCAATGGCCTCAATTGCCGCACGCGCAATATGCGCCAGGGTGCTGCCTCGGCTAAGCCCCGTGATGGTGCCGCGGGCGTGCGCCGCCCAGTAGGGGGCACCCAGGCCTGTGAAGGCGGGCACCAACGTGACACCGCCCGCATCGGGCACGCTACTTGCCAAGGCTTCAACCTCTGAACTGCTTTTGATGGCGTGCAGGCCATCGCGCAGCCACTGCACCACCGCACCGCCAACGAACACGCTGCCCTCCAGAGCAAAAGTCGGGCGCGAGTCGGTCTGGGCCGCGCTGGTGGTGAGCAGCCCGTTGGTTGAGAGCAGGTAGCGCTCGCCGGTGTGCATGAGCATGAAGCAGCCTGTGCCATAGGTATTTTTGGCCATGCCAGGGTCAAAACAGGCCTGGCCAAACAAAGCGCTCTGCTGGTCGCCAGCTACGCCGCCAATGCGAATCGCGCCGCCCAGCAGATCGGGGTGCGTTTGTCCAAAATCAGCCGCTGATGGCAAGACCTCGGGCAACATGGCGCTTGGAATCTGCAATAGCGCCAGCATGTCTGCGTCCCACTGGTTCTGGCGGATGTTGAGCAGCATGGTGCGTGACGCATTGCTGACATCTGTCACATGGCGGGCTTGGGCTCTGCTGGCCTCTTGGGCGCCGCCGGTCAGTTGCCAGATCAGCCAGCTGTCTACGGTGCCAAACAGCAGCTCGCCTTGTTCTGCCAAGGTGCGCGCGCCTTGAACGTGATCCAAAATCCATTGCAACTTGGTGCCGGAAAAATACGGGTCAATCACCAAGCCGGTTTTTTCCTGAACGCGCGCAGTGTGCCCGCCCGCCCTGAGTTGTGCGCAAACCGGCTCGGTGCGCCGGTCCTGCCAGACGATCGCGTGGTGGATGGGCTGACCAGTTCTTTTGTTCCAAACCACCGTCGTCTCGCGCTGGTTGGTGATGCCAATGGCATGAATGTCGGCAGCGCGCAGCCCCGCCTTGCTCAGTGCTTCGCGGGCCGTGGCCAGCTGGGTCTGCCAGATCACCATCGGATCATGCTCAACCCAGCCCGATTGCGGAAAAATCTGCGGCAGTTCCTGCTGTGCCATGGCCACGATGCGGCCATCGGCATCAAAGACGATGCTGCGCGAGCTGGAGGTGCCTTGGTCAAGTGCAAGCAGGTGGGTCATCGACATCCTTTTTTATCATCAACCGAACCGGCGGGCCCCTTTCGCTGGGCGAGTGCACGCCAGGCTGCGCCAGGTTGGTAGCGTCCGCACAGCCGCTTTGCCGGCACCACCGGAGCGGCAAATTAGGCAGTGCCGGCCGTCAGCCTTGGGTATGATAGTCGGCACCGTCGGCGCAGTGCCGGCAAAAAAATTATCTAACAGGAGCTCATGTATGAAATTCAAACTTGCTTTGATGGTTGGCGCTGCCAGTTGCGCTTTATCTGCCCATGCGGTAACTGAAATCCAGTGGTGGCATTCCATGACGGGCGCCAACGGTGACCGCGTTAACGCGATGGCTGACGGTTTTAACAAGAGTCAGAGCAATTACAAGGTGATGCCGGTTTACAAGGGCAGCTACGACGAGTCCATGACGGCAGCGATTGCCGCCTTTCGGGCTGGCAAGGCGCCCAATATTGTTCAGGTCTTCGAGGTGGGCACGGCGACCATGATGAGCGCCAAGGGCGCCATTGTTCCTGTTTACAAGCTGATGAAGGACGCTGGCGTCAAGTTTGATCCTAAGTCTTATGTGGGCGCAGTTGCGGGTTACTACACCGACTCCAAGGGCAATATGCTGTCCTTCCCGTTTAACTCGTCAACGCCGGTGTTCTACATCAACAAGGACGCCTACCAAAAAGCGGGCCTGGACCCCAACGCAGCGCCCAAGACCTGGAGCGAGTTCGCAGTCGCCGCAGGCAAGCTCAAGGCCAGCGGCCAGGCCTGCGTCTACACCTCAGGCTGGCCGAGCTGGGTGCACGTGGAGAACTTCAGCGCCTGGCACAACCTGCCGATCGGCACTTTGGAAAACGGTATCGCGGGTCTAGGCACCAAGTTCACAGTGAATTCACCCGAGCATGTGGCCCATGTCCAGATGCTGGTGGATTTCGCCAAAAACGGTTGGTTCACCTACGCTGGTCGCAGGAATGAGGCCGAGGCCAAGTTCTTTAGCGGTGAGTGCGCCATGCTGACCTCAAGCTCTGCTGCCCAAGGCAATATCCGCAAGAATGCCAAGTTTGCGTTCTCGGTGAACTTCCTGCCTTACAACGACAAGATCAAAGGCGCGCCGCAGAACTCCATCATCGGTGGCGCCAGCCTGTGGGTGCTCAGTGGCCGACCCGCCGACGAGAACAAGGGCGTGGCCCAGTTCTTCAGCTTCCTGTCAGCGTCTGAATTACAGGCCCAGTGGCATAAGGACAGTGGGTATGTGCCGATCACCAACGCAGCAGCGGACCTCACCAAGTCCTCGGGTTATTACGAGCAAAACCCGGGCACCGACGTGGCCGTTAAGCAGTTGAACTTCAAAGCGCCTACGGCAAATTCCAAGGGTCTGCGCTTTGGTAACTTTGTCCAA
>JAURGS010000310.1 GCA_030833685.1 Rhodoferax sp.
ACCCGTGTGTCTGGGGCAATAGCCCAACAACGGTGAGGGGTCAGGCGCCCATGGGCGCCAAGCGCTCAGTGAATGAGCACGGGGTTTTGTGCGAGTTCGGCGTATTGCTCCAGCGTCTCTTCGACTTCCTGCTGGGTCGGTGTCTTGAGTTGCCAAGCCGAAATGTGCTGCTGAAACAACTCAGCCCAGGATCCGTCCAGATACACCTCTTTGCCGCTGCGCTTGTCGATGATCTCAAACCCGTGACGCGCCAGTTGCGGAACCAGCAAAGCCTGTTCGCCGTCTGACGGGCTCTCGGGCGGCAGATCCACCGAGACCGCGTTTGCGAGCATGTGTGTGACTGAGAAGGTTTCCGAGTCGTACAGCGTGTGCATGTCTTGATTATCCATTAACTGATTGTGCACCAAAGATGGCGACGTTTGCCGCCATTTCAAGAGGCAGGGATTGGGGCATGGCCCTGCCACTGCTGGTCGATCTGGTCACCGTTTTCTTCAATGATCTTGATTCGCGCGGGCAGGTAGCCCAGCGCAGGCGCAAACCAAACGTCCAGCGCTTGTTTGGAGTCAGACCTGGCCTGGCGCGACCATTTTTGTGTTTGCAGCGAGCCCCCTGGTAAATCCAGGCGCTCGCTGCCAACCAAGACCCAAGTCCAGGCGCTGGCGCCCGCTGCGCCAACGGTTTGGGTGGTCATTTGGTGCGGGGCATGTGGACCCTGCGTGTTGCTGGCCACTAGCGCGCCAAGGTTTAACAACACGCTCAAGCGATCCTGGGCCCCAGGCTGTAGGCCCAGCGCCTGCCCATTGGCCAATGTGGCGCTGCGCTTGGCCAGGTCAAACTGCACGATCTGGTCTTTGCCCTTGTGGTCGACAAAGCGCTCAGGAAGCAAACCCTGCTCACCAATGAGTCCCTGACTGCTTTGGCCCCTTTTTTGCCCCAGCAGGCTGTAGCTCAGCTCTGCACGGTAGCGAAGCCCATTGCGTACCCAACGAAGCTCGCCTTGGAGCCGGTAAGGAAATTTGTTCGAGCGGACCTGGTAGTTCACAACCGTTGAGCCTGCCAGCTGATCAGCGATCAGCGTGGGCAAGCTTTGTGCTCGTACCGCTGTTGCTAGCAGAATTGATGTCAGCAGCAGACCTGCCAGGCCGCTTTGCAAAACAGCTTTGTGCGTATCCCGGCCAGGGGATTGACTTGCTGTGCTGGATGCGCCGGTCGGAATCATGCGGGGCTAGGCAGCTGCAAAAACATGCGAAGTCCCTGCAGCAGCATCTCGATGGAAACGGCTACCAATACCAGCCCCATGAGGCGCTCTACCGCCTCAATAACGCGCTCACCAATCAAGCGTTGGATACGATCGGCCAGCAGCAGAATCGTTGCACACAGCAGCATGGTGATGCATAGCGCGGCGATCCATTCGGGGCGTTTTTGCGGCGCCTGGGACACCAACAGTAAAACCGTGGCCAGAGCAGATGGGCCGGCAATAGCGGGCACTGCCAGCGGCACGATCAGTGGTTCGCGAGGATCCAGGTCGGCTACGCGGCGCGGCGGTGGAAACACCATGCGCAGAGCGATCAGGAATAAAACCACGCCACCGGCGATCTGCAAGGACAAGGCGCTCAAATTCATGACGCGCAAAAATCCTTCGCCGACAAACATGAAAGACAGCAGCAGCATAAACGCGATGGATACCTCGCGGATGATGACTTTGGGGCGCCGCGCGGGCGCGACGTTTTTGAGCGCGTGAGCGAACAGGGGAATGTTGCCGATCGGGTCAGTGATCAAAAACAGCAGAATCGTCGCGGAGGCAAAGGTGTACGACATCATCAGCCTTGAACCTCTACGGGCACACGCGCTGCCAGCGCACACATCAGCTCATAGGCCAACGTGCCCGCTGATTGCGCCACCTCATCAATGGCCAGGATTTGTCCATTGGTGGATTGCCCCCACAAGGTTGCGACGCTGCCTGTGCCTACGGCGTGGCCTTGGGACAGCAAGGGCGTCAGGTCAACGGTCAACATGTCCATGCTGACGCGTCCAATCAATTGGGTGCGCTGGCCCTCGACCAGCACCGGCGTGCCGCTGGGGCAAACCCGTGGGTAGCCATCTGCATAGCCGCAGGCCACCACGCCAATTGTCATAGGCGCTTTGGCGGTGAAGCTTGAGCCGTAGCCAACCTGGTCACCGACCTGCAGGGTTTGTGTTGCCAGGATCTGAGCCTGCAGGCTCATAGTGGGCTGCAAGCCCCAGTCCTGGCTGCTGTGCAAGGGGTAATCTGGGGCGCTACCGTAAAGGCATATGCCCGGGCGCACCCAGTCGCTTTTGAGGTGGCTGTGCCGAAGCAGTGCGGCGCTGTTGCTCACGCTGCGTTCTCCAGGCAAGTCGCGCGTGATGCGCTCAAATAGGGCCATTTGGGCGGACACGCCCGCCGGGCCATCGGCGTTGCTGAAATGCGTCATGAGCGATATTTCATCAACCTGTGGCAAGGCATTGAGTCGACTCCAGGCGGCCAGGTAGTTATCTGGGCGAAAGCCCAGGCGATTCATGCCCGAGTTCATTTTCAGAAAAACCCGATGTCCCTGGTTTGTCTTGTGCGCGGCGAGCATGTCGATTTGTTCCACACAGTGCACCGTGTGCCAAAGCTCCAGGCGGGAACACAACTCCAGATCGCGCGGCTCAAAAACCCCCT
>JAURGS010000311.1 GCA_030833685.1 Rhodoferax sp.
CTTGATATCCAACCGCCTTTTTTGCACACCATGAACACTCAAGCCAAGCATGTATTGATCAAAGGCGGATGGGTTCTTGACCCGCACAGTGGCCTGGATACCGTTGCGGATGTAGCGATCAGCAACGCGGCGATTCTCGCGATTGGAGAGCCCCCAAAAGGTTTTACGCCTGAGCTAACGCTTGACGCCAAAGACTGTCTGGTCCTGCCTGGTCTGGTTGACTTGGCGGTGCGCCTGCGCGAGCCTGGAAGCGAGTACGCTCGCATGCTGGAATCTGAAATGAGCGCGGCCATGGCCGGTGGCGTCACCAGCCTGGTTTGCCTGCCTGACACAGACCCGGTGCTCGACGAGCCAGGGCTAGTCGAGATGCTGAGGTTTCGCGCCGAAAAACTCAAGCAAGCGCGGGTGTACCCACTTGGCGCCCTTACCCGAGGGCTCAAGGGGGACGCGCTAACAGAAATGCTGCAGCTCACCGATGCGGGCTGCGTGGCCTTTAGCCAAGCCGAAGTGGCCATAGCCAACACCCAAGTGATGCAGCGTGCATTGCAGTACGCCAGCACCTTTGATTTAACCGTATGGCTTCGCCCGCAGGACGCGTACCTGGGCCAAGGTGTGGCCGCCAGCGGTCCTTTAGCAACGCGAATGGGCTTGAGCGGAATCCCCGTGGCTGCTGAAACAATCGCCCTGCACAGTATTTTCGAGCTTGTGCGAGGCACTGGCGCGCGTGTTCACCTGTGCCGTATCAGCAGCGCTGCTGGCGTGGACTTGATACGCCAAGCCAAGGCGCAGGGACTGCCGGTGAGTTGTGATGTCAGCATCAACTCACTGCACCTGACTGACCATGACATTGGTTACTTCGACAGCAGCGCCCGCCTGAACCCACCACTGCGGCAACAGCGTGATCGAGAAGCGCTTCGTGCTGCGCTGATGGACGGCACGATTGACGCGCTGGTTTCTGACCACACCCCTGTCGATGACGACGCCAAAATGGTGCCATTTGCCGAGAGCGAACCTGGGGCCACGGGCCTGGAGCTTTTGATGAGCCTGGCGTACAAATGGCATTTGGACGATTCTGTCCTGCTACAGCGAGCCATTGAGGTAGTCAGCCAGGGGCCCGCGAAGGTCTTGGGTGCGGCACTGGGCTCACGTCAGGGACGAACGGGCCAACTCAAGGAAGGCGGCCTGGCCGACGTTTGTGTTTTCGACCCCCATACCGCCTGGGTGGTCAAGCCGCAGGCACTTGTGAGCCAGGGAAATTTCACACCCTTTTCAGGCTATGAGTTGCCAGGGCATGTGCGCTACACCCTGGTGGGTGGCCGCCTGGCTTATCAGGCGCAGACGCAAAATTGAACTCGGGAGTCGATTCACCCTTGATGCGCCACTTGCCCTTCGCTTGAAATTGGCCGATGCAGCCTTCTTGTTAGACTGGCACAAGCCAGCAAAATTTCAAGCATCGATACGGACCCGGGCACAACCACAGGCACCGATCACTAACGCTTTTTGATGCCAAGCAGATAGACACCCACCCCCATGACAGCTACCGCGGATAACACCATTGAAAAGACCGACGAGATGTTTGAGTCCGCGGCCGAGTTGTTTCGCGTGATGTCAGCGCCTTTGCGTCTGAAAATCATCAACTGCCTGTGTGGTGGGGAAAAAAATGTGAGCTACCTGCTCACCCAGGTGGACACGACGCAGCCCAATATGTCGCAGCACCTGAACACGCTTTACAAGGCGGGTATTCTGAACAAGCGCCGCGATGGCGTGCAAATCTTCTACAGCATACAAGACCAGCGCATTGTGAGCATCTGCAATGCGGTTTGCAGCGATATTGCTGCTAAGTCGCCCAAAAAATAACGCCGGCTTTCGCCAGCGCTAGGTCTGCCAAGGTGTCTAGCAGACACCTGAGCCTACGGTTTAGGGCTTGACGTAGGAATAACCGTGTTTCTGCTGCAGCAGCGCAACTTCGGCAACGCCTGAAGGAACGATCTTGGTTTCCAACAGCAACTTGGCTGGGTCAATTTTCCGGTTCACCAGCGTGTTATTGCAAACACGAAACTCCACACCACGCCCGGCTAAAGTACTGACCGTACCCGCGAATTCTCGACCTTTGCTGTCCTTGGCACCGCTGAGCAAAAAGTCGATGCCGAGACTGTGCGTAACAACCACAATTTTCGCAGTTGGGTCTGCATTCAAATGGTTATTGATGTTGCCCAGCGATTGGGCTGCGCTTTCAATATTGCTATTGATGTGGTAGACCGCTTTTACCTGAGAATTGCTGTCCATGATGGGGCCAGCGAAAGCCAAAGACGAGGCAACGGCAATTGAGAGACCAGTTAGAAATTTACGCATAAAAGTACCCTTTAAAAATAGATTTGAGCTTTGCCACGGATCCGAGCTCACCGCCATTTGAAGTCAATCCTTGCGTCAACGCTCCCCAAAAAGTTCTGGAGGCCAGACCGCTTGGCTTGCGACGACTCTAACAGCAATGCGCAAAACGAGCGACCTAGTAGAAACCCTAGGTTTTGAGTGGGCTGCAGAGAACCGACAGCAGGAAAACAAAACCCTGACGAGAATTCAAGGTTGCCAGTTCGCAGGATATCGCTGTAACGTCAATTTAAAACTCGTCTGGCCGAACGGAGTCAGAACAAGCACTGACATGGCAGCAAAC
>JAURGS010000312.1 GCA_030833685.1 Rhodoferax sp.
AGCACGGCCATGAACAGGCAAGCGCTGTGCGCAATATCCTGCTTGAGGCCGGACTCACCGATGCGCAATCTCGCCGCGACATTCAACATATCGAGCGCTGCAGCGGCGCCCGCGCACCTCTTGAGGACATCCCAACATGACACAGTCGATTGACGATCGCTTAACCGCGCTTGAGGTCAAGGCCACCTTTACGGAGGATCTGGTCGACAAATTGGAGCAAATCGTGACACAGCAGCAAAGTGTCATCGACCGGCTGCTTGAGCACACCCGTGAGCTGGGAAAGCGCATGCAAGAGATCGAACCGGCCAGCCCGGGCGGGACGGCCCGGGAGCGGCCACCGCACTATTGATAGCGCCAAGCCTGGCCTCAGGCCCACGATTCCCAGAGGTAGCTTTAGCGTTTAGCAGGTCACCCTGCCAAGCCCGGCCAATAATGAAATAATTGAGCTTACTGCAACCGAGGAGCAACACCATGAGCGACACCCAGCAACGCATCGACGAATTGGTCAAACAGAACCAGGTTCTGCTTTTCATGAAAGGCACCGCGAGCTTCCCACAATGCGGCTTTTCAGGCCGGGCGATTCAAATCCTGAAGGCCTGCGGCGTCGATCCCAAAGTGGTCAAGACGGTGAATGTGTTGGAGGACCCTGAAATCCGCACTGGCATCAAGGATTACAGCAATTGGCCCACCATTCCCCAGCTGTATGTGAAGGGTGAGTTTGTGGGTGGCTCGGACATCATGATGGAGATGTACGAGAACGGCGAACTGCAGCAACTGCTCAAGGCAGGCTGAGGCTGTCAAAGGCGGGCTGACAAAGCTCGCCACCCGCTATTTGGTTTTTCACCCAAGCCACAGGTCAGCCGGCCGCGTGCGGCAGGCTGAGTGACTCGCACGGCAATGGCCGGTCGCGCCAGATTGCCCTGAACGAAACGGACACCTCGCAAGCGCTGTGGGTGCGTTTGTGTGTCAAGCCGTGCCCGCTTGGGCGCGAAATGTCTGAATATTGCTTTGACCGGCCTGGCCCAAGAGTGCAATGTCCACGCCCATGGCGACCAGATTCGCGCCGCGCTGAACCGCACGTGCGCTGCGCTGTGCATCCATCACAAATGTGCCCACAGCCTTGCCGTGCGCCCTGGCTGCTGAAACAATGCGATCAAAAGCCGCCTCCAGGGCAGGATCATCGAACCTGAGTCCCATGGAAATAGCCAGGTCGCCTGGACCCAGGAACAAGAGGTCCACGCCGTCAGTGGCTGCGATCGCCTCAACCTGATTGAGCCCATCAACAGATTCGATCTGCACGCATACCAAGACCTCGCGATTAGCCCGCTCGATTGCCGGGGCCAATCCGACGGCGCCATAGCCCGTTGCCGGCGTTAAAGGGTGGACACCGCGTGAGCCGCGCGGAGGATATCGACACCACTGGGCCACCTGCGCGGCTTGCGCCGCGGTTTCCACCATGGGCACGAGGACCCCATGAGAACCTGCCTCCAGAGCATCTTGGATGGCGTCCCTGGTTTGACCCGGAACCCGCGTAATACAGTGCAGGGCAGCGCTTCGCGCCGAGGCAACCAGGCGCGCCGCCGTCTCGACACCCATCACGCCGTGCTCACGGTCGATCACCAAACACTCAAAGCCCGCACGCCCCAATATCAAGGGAATCGCGGGGTCTTTGAGCGAAACAAAAATGGCCGGCATTGGCTGGCCAGCCAGGCGCTCTCGCAAACTGTTTTCAGCCACGTACTGGCCAATACAACTGTTGCAGGCGTCCGGTAAAGATCACGCCGAGCTCACGTTCAGGCATCGGACCAGACGTCCTGGGCTGTCTCGATCACCAGGCGCAGTTTGTTGCGCTGGTCTTCCACGGCAATGTTGTTGCCATGCACCGTGCTCGAGAACCCGCATTGGGGCGACAAAGCCAGCTGGTCCAGCGGTGCGTAGCGGGCCGCCTCCTCAATCCGACGCTTGAGCGTATCTTTGGTTTCCAACTCGCCAAATTTGGTGGTGACCAAGCCCAAAACCACCACCTTGCCTTTGGGCAAGAAGCGCAAAGGACGAAAGTCACCGCTGCGGTCATCGTCGTACTCCAGGAAATACGCGTCGATGTCCATCTCGGAGAGCAAAGCCTCCGCCACCGGCTCGTAGTTGCCCTCCGCCGCGTAAGTGGATTTGAAGTTGCCGCGGCACAAATGCATGGCCAAGGTCATGCCTTTGGGCTTTTGGGCCACCACCTTGTTCACAAAAGCCGCGTAGCGGTGCGGCAACTCGTTAGGGTCGTCACCACGCTGACGCGCAGCCTCGCGCATTTTTTCGTCGCACAAATAGGCCAGGTTGGTGTCATCCATCTGCACATAGTTGCAGCCCGCAGCAGACAAAGAGCGCAGCTCGTCACCGTAGGCCTGGGCTACGTCGTCATAAAACGCTGGCTCGAGCTCTGGATAGGCCTCGCGGCTAATGCCAGCGCGCCCCCCCCGAAAGTGCAGCATCGTGGGGGACGGAATACACACCTTGGGCGTCAAGCCCTTGGCAACCTGCGACTGCAGGTACTGGTAGTCGGCCAGCTGAATGTCCTTTTGATGCTTGACCTTGTTGACCACCCTGATGATGGGAGGTGCCAACTTGACGCTGCCGTCAGCCTGCTGCACCGACAGCGGTATTTC
>JAURGS010000313.1 GCA_030833685.1 Rhodoferax sp.
GACCTTCATGAGCACTCCAAACCAAACAGACTAAAGCCAAACATAGAAAAATTGTAGGCCGCTACATGCCGCCAAGGCTGGTGTCGCACAGCCGCCCTCAGTGATCAAGCAATTGCAAGCAGCTGTCAATCAAACGGTCGGCGCCGCAATTGGCGATTGGCTGACCCATGTTGTAGCCGTAGGGCAGCACCCAGACCGCCACACCGGCATTGCGCGCCGTGGCTACGTCAATGCTGGAGTCGCCAACAAAAAGGGCCCGCTCAGGCGCAATATCAAAGCGCTTGAGGCAGTCCAGAACACCGGCGGGGTCAGGCTTTTTCGTCGGCAGGGTGTCGCCGCAAATCACCCAGTCCACCGCATCATCCAGGTTGTGGGCCGCCATCACCGCCCTGGTGTATCGCGTCTCTTTGTTGGTCACAATGGCCAACTTTTTACCAAGCGCGCGCAGACCATTCAGGGCCTGCTGCACGCCCGGATACAGAGCGCTTCGTGTGCCACAGCGGCTCTCATAGTGCCGGTTGTATGCCGCGACCAGATCGCCCATATCCGGGCTCAGTTTGACCGCCTGCACGGTCTGTGCAGTGCTGCTGGCCACAGCCTCGAGCAGCAAGGACAAAGTGCCATGGCCAATCCAGTCATTGACCTGTTGCTGCCTCACCTGCGACCAGCCCCTCTCGGCCAGCGTATCGTTTACCGCGTCCGCAATCTCGGGCGCCGTCTCGACCAGCGTGCCATCAAGGTCAAAAATAAAGAGCTCAAAGTTGGTCATAGCAGGGTAAGGTAGACCCGCTCAGGCGGAGGTCAACGACTTCAGGTCTAGCCCCAACACAAGCAGCAAAAAATAGGGTTTAGGCTGGGGCAGCGGCGTGGCGCAGGGCATTCATCACGCCACGGTAACCCCCATCCGCATCGGGCGCGCCGAAAACTGCGCTGCCCGCGACACAGGTATCAGCCCCCGCGCGAACAATCTCTCCAATGTTGTCGACTTTGACCCCACCGTCAACTTCTAACCAGATTTCCTGGCCGCCAGCGCCAACATGCGCATCAATTTTCTGACGCACTAAGGCTAACTTCTGCAAAGTACTTGGGATAAATTTTTGCCCCCCAAAACCTGGGTTGACACTCATCAAAAGAATCATGTCGAGCTTGTCCATGACATGGTTCAGGCACTCAATAGGTGTCGCTGGGTTCAGCACCAAGCCGGCTTTGCAGCCAAGCTCTCTGATCATGGACAGGCTGCGATCGACATGGCGACTCGCTTCGGGATGAAAGGTGATGATGTTGGCGCCAGCTTTTGCGAAGAGAGGAATGATCGCATCCACCGGCTCGACCATTAAATGAACATCGATGGGTATTTGCACATGCGGTCGAATCGCCTCACAAATCATCGGGCCGATGGTGAGGTTGGGCACATAATGGTTGTCCATCACATCAAAATGGACCAGGTCGCAACCAGCCGCTTCAATCGCGCGAACCTCTTCCCCCAATCGTGAAAAATCTGCGGACAAGATGGAGGGCGCTAAACGCAGTACGGTCTTGGCTGTCATGGATAGTGCTCGGCTCGATTCAAAGCAATAAGCGTAACCGAAGTCACCCGATTGCGGCCGCCAAAAAGATTGGAAGAATGAGGGAAAAGCGGCAAAACCACCAAACGAAAAGCCCCTGTGCGAGCTGTTACAACCACCGGGCTAACTGAGCAACGTCTTCGGGAAACAACTGGCCTTTTTCTGCCTGGAGCACCTGGCTGTCGCGGCCAAGCACTAAAGTGATCGGCAGGCCACGTGGCTTGGGCAACGCTTTTTGGATCTCAGGCGTAACCCAGGCCGAGGGCCAGGTGTAACCGCGCTTTTGCAGATAGGCCTGGGCATCCGCTGCTTTTTTATCCACTGAAAGGCCCACCATCTGCAAGCCCTTGCCGCGATACGCTTGCCAAAGCGTTTGCATCTCGGGGCTTTGCTGCGCACAAAACGGACAGGTACTGGCCCACCAGTACAGCACCGTGATGCGGCCCTTGGTTTGACCTGCACCAAAAGCCGAGCCGTCGAGCAGCGTCATGGCCGGCACCTGAATGCGCGCACCTTCTGCGGGCAGCGGTGGCGCCTTGGACTCCTGCGTTGCCACATCGGTTTGCGACCACGCAAGTTTTGGGTCCAGGCCAACAGCAAGCACTGCTGCGGCAGACAATTTGCCAAGAACGGCCCTGCGTTGGGTTTGCATGATGACCTCCGGTCTTTATGCGGCGTACCCCGGGTTTGGTAGCGCGCCCAAGATTTTAGGCGTGTTGAGCTTTCGGGGTGCAACCTTGCCACCGCGCGCGGCCAGCCAGGTCTCCACGACTTCCCAAACCATCTTGTTGCCCTGGTTGCGTGCCTCTGGCGCCACTGGCGCCCAGCCTGCGACCTTGTACTTCTTGTCAGCTTCGATCAGCTTGCCGTTGAGCCGCATGTCGCTGATGCGCTGGCCCATACCCTGTAGCGGACTGCAGCTGTACGCCAGCCCGCCCACCCGCACCATGTCGCCGCCCTGCTGGTAGAACGGATCCTTATGGAAGAGGTTGTCGCAGACGTCCTCCATGATCTCGTGGAGTTGGGCTCCGGTGAACTCGGAACGATAGACGGCGGGATAGGTCATCGACGTCTGGGTG
>JAURGS010000314.1 GCA_030833685.1 Rhodoferax sp.
GCTACGGCGGTCAACGACAGCTGCTGGTGGAAGTGCAAGACGATACTGGCACGTGTCTGCTGCGATTTTTCAACGCCTACCCGTCCATGCAAAAGTCTTTGGTCGTCGGCAAGCGTATTCGGGCGTTGGGTGAAGTGCGTGGTGGCATGGTGGGTATGACTATGATGCACCCCAGCGTCAGGTCTGCTGAGGCTGACCTGCCCAAGGTGCTCACGCCTGTTTACCCCACCACGGCTGGTTTGCCGCAGACCTATTTGCGCCGGGCAATCGACGCGGGCCTGTCGCGTGCAGAGCTCAGTGACACCCTGCCGCGACAAGCCCTTGGCGCTTTGGGTTTGGACCCCAATTGGACTTTGAAGTCGGCCTTGCATTTTTTGCATCACCCAACCCCCGATGTCACGATCTCGATGTTGCAAGACCGCAGCCACCCGGCCTGGCGCCGATTGAAATTTGAGGAGCTCTTGGCCCAGCAGCTCTCGCAAGCCAAGGCCAAGCACGAGCGCAATCAGTTGCAGGCAGTTGCCTTGCCAGCATCTGTGCCTAAAGCCACAGGGCAGGATGCCCAGGGCTTACATGCCAAGCTTTTGCACGCCCTGCCCTTTTCGCTAACTGACGCGCAGGTGAGGGTCAGCCAAGAAATCGACCAGGACCTGTCACGCCCAGTGCCCATGCACCGCTTGCTACAGGGTGATGTGGGTGCGGGCAAAACTGTAGTCGCTGCGCTAGCTGCAGCCCGTTGTATTGAGGCTGGCTGGCAATGTGCCTTGATGGCGCCAACTGAAATTCTGGCCAGCCAGCACTTCACCAAGCTGCTGGCCTGGCTGGAGCCGCTGGGCATCCAGGTCGCTTGGCTCACGGGCAGCCAAAAAGTCAAAGAGCGGCGCGAAATGCTTACCTTGATTGCCAGTGGGCAGGCACAGCTGGTGATTGGCACGCACGCCATCATTCAGGAAAAAGTGAGCTTTCATAAGCTGGCGCTGGTCATCATTGACGAGCAGCATCGCTTTGGCGTGGCGCAGCGCCTGGCTTTGCGCGGTAAGACGAATGACGCTGCAGAGCAACCCTCTCAGCTAGAGCCGCACATGTTGATGATGACGGCCACACCGATTCCGCGAACTCTGGCCATGAGCTATTACGCTGACCTTGATATTTCGACCATCGACAGCCTTCCACCCGGGCGCACGCCAGTTCTGACCAAAGTGATCAGCGAGCAGCGCCGCGATGAGGTCGTCGGTCGCATACGGGCCCAGATTGAGGCAGGTCGGCAGGTGTATTGGGTGTGCCCGTTGATTGAAGAGAGCGAAGCGCTGGACCTGGCCAACGCTACAGCTACCCATGCGGCTATCAGCGCAGCGCTGCCGGGTGTGGATGTGGGCCTCTTGCACTCACGTATGCCCAGTGCCGACAAAAAAGCAATCATGGCGCGTTTTGTCCAAGGACAAATGGGTGTGCTGGTGAGCACCACGGTGATCGAGGTGGGCGTAGACGTTCCCAATGCATCCCTGATGGTGATTGAGCACGCTGAGCGTTTTGGCCTGTCGCAGTTGCACCAGTTACGTGGCCGCGTTGGACGTGGCGTCGTGGCATCCGCCTGTGTGCTGTTGTACTCAACGGGTGACGGCAGTCGGCTTGGCGATCTGGCCCTTGAGAGGCTACGGGCCATGGCGCAGACGAATGATGGTTTTGAAATTGCACGCAGAGACCTGGAGATTCGCGGGCCAGGCGATTTTCTGGGGTCGCGTCAATCCGGTGCAGCGCTCTTGCGCTTTGCTGACTTAGTCGAGGATGCTGACCTGGTGGACCAGGCCTCGGGTTTTGCGCCCCGCATGCTGGCGCAGTACCCGCAATTGGCCGAGCAGCATATCCATCGCTGGCTGGGAGGCCAGGTCGACTACTTCAAAGCTTAGGGCTAAGTGTTGTTCCCACAGAGCCTATTCAATCCAGTAGCAAAATACCCTCATGACCCTGACTGAATTGAAATACATCGTGGCGGTGGCGCGTGAACGCCACTTCGGTAAAGCAGCCGAGGCTTGCTTTGTATCGCAGCCAACCCTATCTGTGGCTGTAAAGAAGCTCGAGGAAGAGCTGGACGTCAAGCTGTTCGAGCGCAATGCCAACGAGGTTACCGTCACGCCCTTGGGTGAGGATATCGTTCGTCAGGCCCAAAGTGTGCTTGAGCAGGCCGCGGTCATTAAAGAGTTGGCCAAGCGCGGCAAAGACCCGCTGGCCGGCCCGCTGCGTCTGGGCATCATCTACACCATCGGGCCCTATTTGCTGCCAGACCTGGTACGCCAGATGATTGCCAGCCATCCGCAAATGCCGTTGATGCTGCAAGAGAACTTCACCGCGCGCTTGCTGGACATGCTGCGCACGGGCGAGATTGACTGCGCGGTCCTGGCAGAACCATTCCCCGATACGGGTCTGGCTGTTGCGCCACTGTATGACGAGCCCTTTGTGGCGGCGGTACCCAGCAACCATGCGCTGGCGGCGCAAGACCATGTGACCACCGAGCAGCTCAAGGCCGAGACCATGTTGCTCTTGGGTAGTGGGCACTGCTTTCGGGACCATGTGCTTGAGGTCTGCCCTGAATTTGCACGCTTTTCGGTTAACGCTGAAGGCATACGCAAGAGCTT
>JAURGS010000315.1 GCA_030833685.1 Rhodoferax sp.
TGCTGCTCACACCGCACATTTCGGGTGTGAGCACCGAATCCAATGAGCGCGTCTCAAGCCTGATCGCGCAACGCGTTACCGAGGCGCTGGCACACTAAGACCACCCGTCGCGCGGCTCAACAATACGCGGGTTTACCCTAGGCGTCCAGTTGTCTGTCCCTCTGCTTGGGGCGGCGCCTATATGCCTTTAAAGATGGCCATCAAATCGGGCGAAGCCTTGATCGGTTTATTCAGGTCCACATGTTCTTTGATGTGAGCAATGTGATCGGCCATGAGTTTTTCTGCCAGCGCCTGGTCGCCCGAACGCAGGGCTTGCATCAGGCCGGCGTGCTCATCATCGCGGCAGTTGATTACGCCGGTGGCCCCAAACATGCCAATGATGAGGGAGGAGCGCGTCACCAGGTCTTTCACGACCTGCTGCAACACCGAATTGCCGGTCACCTGCGCCAAGCTGGTATGAAACTGCCCCGACAGTCGGATGGCGGCCTGCCGATCGCCTGCAGCATGGGCTTGCGACTCTTGTAGCAAATGACGCTCCAGCACGCGCAGGTGACTGACTTTGGCCTTGGCTGCAGCCATGCGGGCAATGGGCGGCTCGATAGCCAAGCGGGCTTCGAAAATTTCACGCGCCTGCTCTGGGCTTGGCTTGGCGACGAAAGCGCCGCGATTGGGATGAAGCTCGACAAGCTGACGATCGGCTAAGAGCAGCAGGCTGCGCCGCACCCGCATGCGGCCAACGCCAAACGCTTCGCATAAAACCGACTCCGACAGCTTTGTGCCGGGCGCGAGCCGCTGGTCGATCAGTGCCGCATAAATGCGAGCAACAATCAGCTCCTCCTCAGCGCTGTCTTTGGACTGTCCTTTTGCCATGGCATATATTGTGCACAACTCCAATGCCTAACATGGTGCCTGACGCACCGAAACAGTGCCGCGCATGGGGTCTGGCTGGCCCCAGACGGACTTGAGTCGCCTTCCCCGACCCGTTGACAAGCGTCACGCTGCGGCGCGGGGCTAAATTCAGGCGCTGGGCACAAGGCTTGCTACTCAAAGTCGACCCTCAGCGGGCCCGCAGTAGGTGTTTACACTAATATAAAAGATTGTTAACAATCGTGATAATGTCTGCACCAACCTTTCTTGTGTCCGCTTCCAGGGTTGGATCAACCCACTACTTTTTGGAGAAACAAGGTATGAAAAAGCGAAACTTCCTCAAGACCACCCTGCTGGCAAGCTTGACCAGCCTTGCCTTGGCTCAGTCAGCCCTGGCCGCCAACCCCGTCCTGAAGATCGGGTTTGTTGGCGTGACCTCTGGGCCTGCAGCGGCCTGGGGCATCTCGAACCAGCGATCCATGGAAACCCGTGCGGCCTGGATCAATGAAACGGGTGGCGTCAAGATTGGCGGCACAACATACAACGTGCAGATCGTCCCTTTTGACGACCAGAAAGACCCCAAGCGCGCCATCGCAGGCATGGAAAAGATGGCGCAAGAGGGCATCCACTATGTTGTTGGCCCCAACGTTGACGATGGCGCAGCCGCGGTGCGTCCCGTGGCAGAGCAAAAAGGCATCATGTATTTCCCCTATGCCTTCCCCAAGGCCTTGTACACCAAGCCAGCATCCAACGCTGTGCTGGGCATGGTCGCCAACTACCAGTCGGGCCCGGCCATCTACAAATACCTGATGGACAAAAAAGGCGTCAAGAGTGTGGCTTTTGTAGCTGCCAACGAATCCGACCCCTTGAGCCAACGCGACGGTGGCGTTGAAGCTGCCAAGGCGCTCAAGCTCAAAGTAACTTCGTCGAACGTGACTTACCAAGTCGACACCACCGACTTCACGCCCGTCTTGCTGCCTGTGCTCAAAACCAAGCCTGACCTGTTGGTGCTCTCGGGTGTCTCGCCAGCCAACGCGCCGCAGCTGATCCGCTCTGCGCGTGACGCCGGCTTCAAAGGCCTGATTTCCACAGAGACCGCGCAAGATGCCAACGTCCTGAAAGAAGGCGCCGGCAAACTGGCTGACGGCTTTATCTCTGTGGGCGGCGCATCCACCCCTGAGCTGGCCTCTGACAAGATGCGCGAATTCGTCAAGCGCTACACCAAGATGTTTGGCGAGTACAACGATGAGTCCAACACCAAGGTTTACGCGCTGGAATACATTCTTGAAACCCTGAAAGCCAACCCCAAGGCCATGAAGGACGTCAAAGAATTCCAGAAAACCATGGATTCGTTTGAGGCACCCAACCCCTATATGGTGGGTAACGCCAAACTCAAGTATGTCGGCAAGACCTCTTTCGGCCAGAAGCGCCAAGTGTCTGTGCCGCTGGTGGTCAATGAGTACAAAGACGGCAAGTTCCAAACCCTGTTCGTGGCACAGGTTGACTAAGCGCCTCTCATTTTGAGACCCCAGCCTGGGCGCGCCTAAAGCGCGCCCAGGCCTTTCCCGGAACAGTTCATGGAACAAATCATCGTCAATGGCTTGTACCTTGGCGCGCAGTACGCACTGATCGCGCTCGGCCTGACATTGATTTTTTCATTGATGAACGTGCTCAATTTTGCGCACGGGCAGATGTATGTGCTGGGTGGTTTTGTCACCTACACCGCTGTCGCACAATTTAAATTGCCCTTTG
>JAURGS010000316.1 GCA_030833685.1 Rhodoferax sp.
GCCGCAGGATCTGGGGCACTTCTTTTTGGTGATCGACACCCCGCGCCTGGGCAACAGCGACTGGTTGCTTGAGCGCATGAACGATTTCGTTGGCATTGTTCACGATACGCCTGCTGCTGATCCGGCTCAGCCTGTGCAGCTGCCCGGTGAGCGCGAATACGCTCGCATGCACGCACAGCTTGAGCAAGGCGTGGCTGTTGCAGCGGATCTTTATCAGCAACTACAGGAGCTTGCGCTTGGAAGGGTAAGACTATGAGCAAGGGGCAGGCTTGGGATCACGGCAGCACGCAGGAGGCGGGTTACCAGATTGATATATTGGTGCACGGCTACCCAGGGCGTTCGGTTTGTCATGGCACATTGGGCTGGAGCAGTATCGTTCTCTTGCGTGGTCACGGCCACGTCGCCTTGCTCGACGTCGGATCCTTTGGTGTACGCCATGTTCTCCAGCAAAAACTAAAGACGCTGGGCTTAACGCCCGAGGATGTCACTGACGTCATCCTGACCCACTCCCATTACGACCACGCGGTGAACTGGACACTGTTTGCTCATGCCCGGATACACATTTGCGCCGCTGAGCTGGACTGGTCGCTTGGCGCGCCTTGGGGCAAAACGCCGGTGCCGGAGTTGTACATGAAGGAGTTGGCTCAGTGGCCGACCTTGCAGCGGCTCACGCCCGGGGACCAAGTCTTGCCGGGTCTGCTTACGCATGCGGCACCCGGTCACACGCCAGGTCACCTCGTGTTTGTGCTTGCGGGTCAAAGCCGCGACGTGATTTTTACGGGAGATGCGGCCAAAAACCGCGCTGAACTACTCGCGCGCAGCGCTGACATGACGCTCAGTGCACAGGACAGTGCTTCAACCATTGAGAGAATCTGGGCCTGGTGGTCGGCCAGGCCTGGCTCGGTGCTGGTGCCAGGGCACGACCTTCCCATGGTCTTGCAGGATGGGCAGCCACTCTATTTGGAGCAACGCCAGGCCGCCGTTCAAGCTTGGATGGGCCAGGGGCTGGAGCAAACCACGGAGTTCAGCCTCGTGCTGGACTGAAAGCGTGCGCTTAAGCTAGACAACCTCGCACAGCGCTTCAGGAGCACGATCATGAATCCTCAATTTGCAACCTACCCCAGCTTGCGCGGGCGCGTCGTGTTGATCACTGGCGGGGCCAGTGGCATAGGCGCGGCCATGGCGCAGGCTTTTGCTGAACAAGGCGCCAAGGTGGGTTTTATTGACCGCGACGAGGCAGCTGGGCAGGCCTTGCTGCAGCACACACCTGGCGCCGCCATGCAAGTGGCGGACTTGTGCGACATCGAGCAATTGCGCGCGGCGATCGCCCAGCTTCGGGAACGATTGGGCCCAGCGCAGGTTTTGGTCAATAACGCGGCGCGTGACGATCGGCACCACTGGCGCGACATTACCCCTGCCTACTGGGATGAGCGCATGCACACCAACTTGCGCCATATGTTTTTTGCGGCGCAGGCGGTTGCCCCGGACATGATTGAGGCGGGAAGCGGCGCGATCATCAACATGGGCTCCAACAGCTGGCACCAGGCCAGCGGTGGTTTTGCCGCTTACACCGCTGCCAAGGCCGCAGTGCATGGCTTGACCCGCAGTCTGGCGCGTGACTTGGGATCACACCGGATCCGCGTGAATACGGTGGTACCTGGCTGGGTCATGACAGAGCGACAAAAAGCACTCTGGGTCACGCCTGAGGCACTGAAATCGCACTTGGAGCGCCAATGCTTACCTGATTTGCTGCAGCCGGTGCACATTGCTCGCATGGTGCTGTTTTTGGCCTCAGACGACGCCTTGATGTGCACGGCCAATAACTACATGGTTGAGGCGGGCTCGATCTAGGACGGTCGCGCGCTGCGCAGCCGGGGCGCTGGCCGATTGAGCGGCGGCTGTGCCGGCACACCCAAGGCGGGCGCCCAAAATAGCCGCTGGCAGCATGATTCATAATAGGGACGTTTGTCCACGGCGCGACCGCGCCCCTAATCCACAAGAGGAGTTGTCAAATGTTCAAGCGTCATTTCGTGAAACTCCTGGGCGCCACGGCGCTAACGGTAGCCATGGGCGGCGCGTATGCCCAAAACACGCCTATCAAATTTCAGCTGGATTGGCGTTTTGAGGGGCCGTCTTCCCTGTTTCTGGTTCCGGTGGCTAAGGGCTATTTCAAGGATGCCAAGCTGGATGTGACGGTGGATGCTGGCAACGGCTCTGGCGGCGCTGTGACCCGCGTTGCTTCGGGCACGTATGACATGGGTTTTGCTGACCTTGCCGCGCTCATGGAATTTCACGCCAATAACCCGGATGCACCCAACAAGCCAGTCGCGGTGATGATGGTTTACAACAACACGCCGGCCTCGGTTATGGCGCTCAAAAAATCTGGCATCAAGACGCCAGCTGACCTGGCTGGCAGAAAGCTCGGTGCGCCAGTTTTTGACGCGGGTCGACGCGCCTTCCCGATTTTTCAGAAAGCCAATGACATTGGCGCGGTGAACTGGACTGCGATGGACCCGCCGCTACGTGAAACCATGTTGGTGCGTGGCGATGTGGATGCGATCACTGGCTTTACGTTCACTTCGCTACTCAATATTGAGGCTCGCGGCGTCAAGG
>JAURGS010000317.1 GCA_030833685.1 Rhodoferax sp.
CCATCGGCGGGTTGCTCTACCTGCTGATCAGTATTGACCGGGCCTCGGACAAGTTTTACCGGACGACCCTTTTGTGGATAGGCGGGTCGTTGATCACCCTTGGCGCCGTGGTGTACGGGGCTCGCGTGACCTGGGCTCTGGCAATGATCCCCGTGGCGTATTTTGTATTTCTGACGAGCTCGCCACTGCCAACGCAGCGTAGCGGTCGCCTCATCGCTCAGCTCGTCCTAGCCGCCGGCTTGATGGCATTGCTGATGAAATTCAGCACTGCATACCAAGACTCAGAACTACTACTGGCACCGTTTGCTGCGCGGCACGTGCTCTGGACGGTGGCCATCACGGCAATCTTTGGTCTGCACTGGCGAACGTTTGTCGTACCGCTGGACAAGGTTGACTGAGCACCCGTCCATGGCTTGGGCCAAACGGTGCAGACAAACCGCCTGCAATGCCCGCCTGGCCTGGCCTCTGGCTAAAATCGATGCGAGATCCCTGTCTACTCTGTTCATCCTTAGCCCAATGGCCAAAACAGTGCTGCATAAAGTCCGATCGATCGAAAACCTGCGTAACCAACAGCGTCTGTTGGCTAAGCGCATGAACGAGATCGGTCAAAAGATTGAAAACCAAACTTTTGATCAATCGCCTTTTTTGGGCAACCTGACCAAGGTGGTGGTTGGGCTGCAGCGAGCAGGCCTGGAAACAAGCCGGGGCAACGCAGGCGCCGAGCAAGCGGAAACCGTCAAACAGACCCCGCTCAAGCCTTAAGCGTCACTGGTGGGCTGCCCCGGGCGAGCAGGGGGCCTTCGGGGTTGTATTTGTACAAAGGTACAATGGGGCCCGACGCGTCAGCTTCGGCTGGCTTTTTCTTTTTTGTCATGCACCCTGGTGCATCTCCCTGTGGGGAGTCTTTAGGTCAGGTCACCCATGTCTGATTTAAGTCTTCAACTGCAGCGGGCCACCGGCCAACTACCAGTTTCAAGCTACTTTGACCAAGCGCTGTACCAGCGCGAAATCGCTCTGCTCTTTGCGAAGGGCCCACGCTATGTGGGCCATGCCAACAGTGTTTCCGAACCTGGCGACTACGCAACCCTGCTTCACGAAGGCGAGGGTCGGGCGCTGATTCATGGTCAAAGCGGCATTGAGCTGGTCTCCAATGTATGTCGGCACCGCCAAGCGGTCATGCTCAAAGGCAGAGGCAGCCTCAATAGCGCTGGCGGCAATATTGTTTGCCCGGTTCACCGCTGGACCTACAGCGGCTCAAGCAGCCCGCACCCTGGCACGCTAATTGGCGCGCCCCACTTTGCGCAAGACCCCTGCCTGGACCTGCAGCGTTTTGGCCTGCGCGCCTGGAACGGTCTTTTATTTGAAGACAACGGGCGCGATATTGCTGCGGACCTGGCTGGCATGCAAACGCGCGAGGCCATTGACTTTTCCGGCTACCTGCTGGATCGGGTCGAGATGCACGTGTGCAACTACAACTGGAAAACCTTTATCGAGGTCTACCTGGAGGACTACCACGTCGGGCCATTTCACCCGGGACTGGGGCACTTTGTCAGTTGTGACGATTTGCGCTGGCAGTTCCACAATGAATATTCAGTTCAAACGGTTGGCGTGGCCAGCACCTTTGAGCGCCCCGGCTCACCCGTGTACGCCCGCTGGCATGACCAGCTTCTGAAATACCGCCAAGGCCGCCCGCCCGAGCGGGGGGCGATCTGGGTCACCTACTACCCCAACATCATGATCGAGTGGTATCCCCATGTGCTGACGGTATCGACCTTGCACCCCATGGGACCCCACAAAACCATGAACATGGTGGAGTTCTACTACCCCGAAGAAATTCATGCGTTTGAGCGTGAGTTTGTTCAGGCGCAGCAAGCTGCCTACATGGAAACCTGCTTGGAGGACGACGAAATTGCCGAACGCATGGACGCTGGGCGCAAGGCTTTGTACGAGCGTGGCGTGAACGAGGCCGGGCCCTACCAAAGCCCTATGGAAGACGGCATGCAGCATTTTCACGAGTGGTACAACAAGGCCATGACCTCTTAGTCAGCTGCTATTCGCCCGATAACATGCGCGCCTGTGACTTCAGGCGCTTCAAACTTGGGATTTCAATCGGCATGCCGCCAAGGCTTCCAGCTTTTTTTTGAAAGTCGCGATGTACACCACACTCATCACCGTGGCGCAATTGCAAAAACTGCAGGCCCAAGGCGCGCAGCTGGTCGTTTTTGATTGCAGCTTCGACCTGATGCAACCCACGGCAGGGGACGCCAGCTTCGAGCAAGTGCATATTCAAAACGCGCTTCGCGCTGACCTGAACCGCCACCTGAGCGTTCAGGACAAATCTGCAGGTGCCAGCGGCGGGCGCCACCCACTGCCGCCGCGAGAAAGATTTGCGCAGTGGTTGTCACAACAAGGCGTCAATGAGGCCAGCCAGGTCGTTGTGTACGACCGCAACGGCGCCATGTTTTGCGGGCGGCTTTGGTGGATGTTGAAGTGGCTAGGCCACGATGCAGTCGCCCTTCTGGACGGCGGCCTTGCGGCGTGGCAAGCGGCCAGCGGCGAAACCGAGTCGGGCGCCTGCCGCCAGCCCACACCCGCAACTTTCCGGGTGCAACC
>JAURGS010000318.1 GCA_030833685.1 Rhodoferax sp.
TGCAACCCAGCGAAGCGCCGCTTGCGCCTGATCCGGCTTTGACTTGTCGTCGAAATGACGCGCTGCGAGCATAGCGCCTTGCTGAGCGAAAACAGTTTTGGGGAACTTGTCCCTGATGTCGGCAAATACGCGTTCGACACGGCTGGTTTCGCCAGCCTGAACGGCACGCTCCAGTTCGTCGAACAAAACCGCCACCTGAGACGCCTGCCGACGCTGCCAATAGTTGTAGCCGTTCCAGGCGGCATAGGCGCCCAAGACCGCAATCAACAACCAGGTGATCGCGTTGCCGTACTGCTTCCAGAAATGCTTGAGTTGGTCAAGCTGTTCCTGTTCTTCAAGATCGAGATGACTGGCCATGAAAATGTGATCGGTTAGGTGTGCATCAAAGCATTGGATTGTAGGCTTGCCGCCCATTGCAACAGCTCAGCGACAGGCCGCCGCCGCTGGGGCTGCGCGCTATCCCTGAGCGGCTTGACAGTGACTTCATTGGTGGCCATTTCATCCTCACCAAAAATCAATGCGTAGGTGGCACCACTGGCGTCAGCGCGTTTGAATTGGGCTTTCATGCTGGCCATTGCCTCAGCACCCGCCGGGTTTAACTGAACGCGAACGCCAACCGCGCGCAACTGCTCCAAAATCCTGAGGACATCGGGCATGGCCTGTGCGTGGGTGACGATCGCATACGCATCAAGCCCAACGGCGACGTCGGGAAGACCACCGGACTTCGCCAACTCCAACACACGGTCAACCCCCAAGGCCCAACCCACCGCGGGCGATGGCTTGCCGCCCACTTGCTCAATCAGATAGTCATAACGGCCGCCGCCACACACTGTGCCTTGAGAACCCAACTGATCGGTAATGAACTCGAACACAGTGAGGTTGTAATAGTCCATGCCACGGACCAGCCTCGGGTTGACCGTGTAGGCCAGCTTGTTGGCGTCCAATATCGCCTTGAGTCCCTCAAAGTGCGCCAACGAAACTGGCCCCAGGTAATCTAGCAATTTAGGGGCCTGGGCGACCATCTCTTGCATCTGTGGATTTTTGGTATCCAGGATACGCAGCGGATTGCTATAAAGCCTGCGCTTGGCGTCCTCGTCCAGCAAATCTGAATGCCCCTCGAAATAGCTGATCAGCGCTTGTCGATGCGCCTGGCGCTCTGGTGGCTGACCCAAACTGTTGAGCTCCAACCTCACATCCTGCAGCCCAATTTCCTGCCACAAGGCAGCAGCCATCAAAATTAACTCGGCGTCGACGTCAGGGCCCGAAAAGCCCAACGCTTCAGCGCCAATTTGGTCAAATTGCCGATAGCGGCCTTTCTGCGGACGCTCGTGTCGAAACATGGGGCCCATGTAGTACAGCCGCTTGCCGCCGTCGTACAGCATGTTGTGCTCAATCGCCGCTCGCACCACACCAGCTGTGGCTTCAGGACGAAGCGTCAAGGGGTCGCCGTTTAGCCGGTCTTCGAAGCAGTACATCTCCTTCTCGACAATGTCGGTCACCTCGCCCAAGCCACGCACGAAAAGGGGCGTTCGTTCAACCACCGGCGTTCGAATATTTCGGTAAGCGTAACGAGCCATCAAGGCGCGGACCTTGGCTTCGAACCACTCGACCACAGCAGAATCGGGTGGCAACAAGTCGTTCATGCCCTTCACACCGGTCAGGCGCTCGACCTTGTTTTTGACGGCGCCGGCTTCGCTCATCATGCTGGCTTTCCCTTTACAGAAGCTTGGGCCCCAAAGCGACGCTGGACGTAGCCCTCGACGATGGCCTGAAATTCCTGAGCAATCGCATCGCCGCGCAAGGTGACATGCTTCTCGCCGTCAACGTAGACAGGAGCGGCCGGTGCCTCACCGGTTCCCGGCAGGCTGATGCCAATATCTGCCTGCTTGCTTTCCCCAGGCCCGTTGACAATGCAACCCATGACAGCGACTTTGAGCTTTTCCACACCTGGATAGCGCTCGCGCCAAGTGGGCATTTGCTGCCTAAGAAAATTCTCGATTTGCTGGGTCAGCTCTTGAAAAGTGGTGCTGGTCGTACGCCCGCAACCGGGACAGGCCGTCACGCTGGGAACAAATGAGCGCAATTCCAGCGCCTGCAGGATTTCAGAAGCCACCACCACTTCTTGGGTGCGAGACTCGCCAGGTTGTGGTGTCAAGGAAACCCGAATCGTGTCGCCAATACCCTGCTGCAACAGAACTGCCAACGCCGCTGTCGAGGCGACTGTGCCCTTGACCCCCATGCCAGCCTCAGTTAAGCCCAGGTGCAAGGCGTAGTCACAACGGCGCGCCAAATCCTGGTACACCGCGATCAGGTCCTGAACCCCGCTGACCTTGCACGACAAAATGATCTGATCCTTGGACATGCCCATTTCGGCTGCGCGCTCGGCAGATCCAATCGCCGACGTGATCAAGGCCTCGTACATGACCTGTCGCGCACCCCACGGCTGAGAGCGCATTGCGTTTTCGTCCATGAGCGCTGCCAATAGCTCTTGGTCCAGGCTACCCCAGTTCACGCCAATGCGCACCGGCTTGTTCCAGCGCATCGCCGCTTCAATCATCTGACCAAACTGCTTGTCTTTTTTATCACCCTTGCCCACGTTGCCCGGGTTGATT
>JAURGS010000319.1 GCA_030833685.1 Rhodoferax sp.
GTGTGCTGGCCGGCGCAACTGCGGGCGCAGGCGAAGGGATGGTCACAGCCAATGACCTGCAACGACGCTACGACGTGGCCTACTCGCAGTGCATGTACGCCAAAGGCAATCAGCTGCCGCAAGCAATCTACCAGGCGCCCTCAAAACCAGGAAAGCCCAAATCCACCAGTGGGCAACTCTACTACCCGCCACCACCGCCAAGCCGCTAGGGGCTGGCGAACCCATCACAGGGTGAGCTTGAACCAAGCCCGTTGTTGAGGCGCCTGACTGTGTTCTGTTGGCTTTGCGTCTAAATTTCGCAGGCGCAAAGACGCGGCTCAACTACCGGCACCAATCACGCCATCGGCTTTCAAAGCTTCAATGGCCGACGCTGACATGCCCAGCTCGGTCAGCACCTCTTGCGTGTGTTCACCCAGACGCGGTGGCGGGCGGCGCACGACAGGTGGGTTAGCCGACAAGCGCATCGGGCTGGCAACTGTACGCACCTGGCGCTTGGGGTCTGCGGTGTGTGCCTGAGCAAGCGCCAGGCCTCGCGCCTGCACCTGGGCGTCGGCAAAAGCCTGACCAATGTCATTGATGGGGCCTACTGGCACCGCACGTTTTTCCAGCAGCTCGATCCAGGCCGCCGTGGTGCGTGTGCGTGTGACCGCTTGCATCATCGGGATCAAGACGTCACGGTGTTGCACACGCAAGGTGTTGCTGGAAAAGCGCTCGTCACGCGACCATTGCGGCTGGCCGGTGGCCTCACAAAAACGCGCAAACTGTCCGTCGTTTCCAATGGCCAGCAGCATGGCGCCGTCGGCTGTCTCAAAGTCCTGGTAGGGCACCAGGCTGGGGTGGGAGTTGCCCTGGCGCTGCGGCACCTTGCCCGAATTCAAAAAACCCGTGGCCTGGTTGGCCAGGACCGCCATGCCAACGTCGAGCAAGGCCATGTCAATATGCTGCCCCTGCCCGCTGTGGTGCCGCGCCTCAATCGCCGCCAGAATTGCACTGCAGGCGTAAATGCCGGTGAACACATCGATCACCGCCACACCCACACGCAAGGGGCCGCCACCGGCCGAGCCGTCTGGTTGGCCTGTCACGCTCATGAGTCCGCTGGTGGCCTGGATCATCAAGTCGTAGCCAGCGCGCTCCGCGTGCGGACCGGTCTGCCCAAAACCAGTCACCGAGCAGTAAATCAGTCGCGGGTTGACCGCCTTCAAACTGTCATAGTCCAGGCCATATTGCTTGAGCCCGCCGACTTTGAAGTTTTCAACCAGCACGTCACTGCGCTTGGCCAACTCACGGATGATCGCCTGCCCTTCGGGCTTGGCCATGTCCAGCGCGATCGCGCGCTTGTTGCGGTTGCAGGCCAGAAAGTACGTCGACTCGGTTGTATCCTGCCCTTGCGCATCTTTGGCAAATGGTGGGCCCCATGTGCGGGTATCGTCACCTTGGCCAGGGCGCTCCACCTTGATGACATCGGCTCCCAGATCAGCGAGCATTTGCGTGCACCAAGGACCAGCCAAAACGCGAGATAGGTCCAACACCCTGATGTGCGACAAAGCACCCTGGGCAGCCGCTTTATCCGTGCTCATCTAGGGCCTCCTGCAAGCCCGCCAAGGCGCCAGCCCAATGGGCGCGCAGAGACAGGGTTAGCGTCTGACCAAGCCATCATGAAACAGTCAATGCGCTGGTTTTGGATGTGGTCGCGGCGACAGCCAGCCCGCTTGCCGGCCCAAGCGCCCCATCAAAACGCCGAAATGCCGGTTTGCGCACGGCCCAGAATCAAGGCGTGAATATCATGCGTGCCCTCGTAAGTGTTGACCACCTCCAGATTGACGAGGTGGCGCGCCACACCAAACTCGTCACTGATACCGTTGCCGCCCATCATGTCGCGCGCCATGCGGGCAATGTCCAAAGCCTTGCCGCAGCTGTTGCGCTTGAGGATCGAGGTGATCTCCACCGCAGCAGAGCCCTCATCTTTCATACGCCCAAGGCGCAGACAGCCCTGCAGGCCCAGTGAAATCTCGGTTTGCATGTCTGCAAGTTTTTTCTGAATCAGCTGGTTGGACGCCAAAGGCCGCCCAAACTGCTGACGGTCCATCACGTACTGACGCGAGCGCAGCCAGCAGTCCTCTGCTGCGCCCAGGGCACCCCAAGCGATACCGTAGCGCGCACTGTTCAGACAGGTAAAGGGGCCTTTGAGTCCTTGGACTTCAGGAAAAGCGTTTTCCTCAGGGCAGAACACCTTGTCCATGACGATTTCGCCCGTGATGGAAGCCCGCAAACCCACCTTGCCATGGATAGCCGGCGCACTCAGTCCAGCCGCGCCCTTATCGAGCACAAAGCCGCGAATCGGCCCTACCGCGCCATCAGGGCTGACTTCCTTGGCCCAGACCACGAACACATCGGCGATTGGGCTGTTGGAAATCCACATCTTGCTGCCACTCAAGTGGTAGCCACCATCAACCTTCACAGCGCGGCTGAGCATACTGGCCGGGTCTGAGCCGTGATTGGGCTCGGTCAGGCCAAAGCAACCAATCCATTCGCCTGTGGCCAGCTTGGGCAGGTATTTCTGACGTGTAGCCTCGTTGCCGAACTCAAAAATCGGC
>JAURGS010000031.1 GCA_030833685.1 Rhodoferax sp.
GCTGTTTTTTACGTCAGACACGCGCACCATCGACACACCTTACACGCTGGCCACGGTGGCCATTGGCCCGGCGCTGATCTCCCACCCCAAACTGGTTGCTTTTGCCGGGTCCTTGCTCAGTTGCGCCCTGCTCTACCTGGTGGTAGCGCGCTCTCGCCTGGGGCGCGCCATCCGTGCGGTTTCCAAAGAAAAACAAGGTGCACGGCTCATGGGTATCGATGTCGACCACATTTATGCAGTGAGCTTTGGCATTGGGCTGGCAGCCGTCGGCGCGGCGGCCTGCTTTTTGCTGCCCGCCTACTACGTCAATCCACAGGTCGGCACCGGCTTTGTGCTGGTGGCGTTCACCATTGTGGTGCTGGGCGGCATGGGCAGCTTTGTTGGCGCTTTGCTCGGCGGTCTGCTCATTGGCGTGGTGGAGTCCCTGGGTGGCTTGTACTTGGGTGAGTCGCTCGGGCAGATTGGTATTTTTGTGATCTTCATCGGCGTACTGCTGTTTCGACCACAAGGCCTGTTCGGAGCCAAGGCGTGAACGATCTTCGCGGTATCGCGCTTTTTGCGCTGGCAGGCCTGGCCCTGCCCATCTTCATCGATTCTGGCGTTTGGCTCAACTTCATCATGATGACGCTGTACGCCGCGCTGCTGGGACAGGCCTGGAATATCCTGGGTGGCCTGGCCGGACAGTTTTCTTTCGGGCATGCCCTGTTCTTCGGCTTTGGCGCTTACGCCCAGGCAATTTGCCAAATGCAGGCGGGATGGAACCCCTGGGCGGCTCTGTTGGTATCCATTGGTCTGGCTGCAGCAGTGGGCGCAGCCGTGGGCGCCATGACCTTTCGCTATGGCCTCAAAGGCTCTTACTTTGCGCTGGTCACGCTGGCGTTTGCGGAAGTGTGCCGAATCCTGGCGGTGTCATTCAAATTCACAGGCGGTGGTGTTGGGCTGATGCTGCCGCTCAAGCAGTCGGTTGCCAATTTGCAGTTTCCAAGCAAGCTGGGCTTTATTTATGTGTTGCTGGCGTTGGTGGTCATTGCGCTATTGACAACCTGGTGGCTCAAGCGCTCGCGACTGGGGGCGTACATGCAGGCCGTGCGCGACAACGAAGAAGCCGCCAGAGCGGTGGGGGTGCGCCCCACCCAAGTCAAAGTCTGGGCGATTGCGCTTTCGGGCGCCTTCATGGGCGCAGCCGGTGCTATCTACGTGCAGATCTTTCAGTACATCGACCCGGGCATTGCCTTTGGGCCCCATGTGTCTGTCGAGGCGCTGGTGACCGCCATCGTCGGCGGCATGGGCTCGCTCTGGGGGCCCTTGCTGGGCGCGCTGATTTTGCACACGCTCTCGGACCTCACGCGCAACCTGTTTGGTGCTCTGCCCGGCGTGAACCTGGTGATCTACGGCGCTGTGTTGGTGCTCATTGTGATGTTCGCACCACGCGGCATTGCGGGCATTGGCGCCTCGGTGCGAAAAGTTTGGCGGCAAGGTGCCAAGCATGACTGAGGTGTTGCTGCGCGCACAAAACGTCTCGCGTGCCTTTGGCGGCCTGCAGGCGGTTGACCAGGTGTCAATGGCGATTGAGCCCGGCACGCTTAGCGCCCTGATCGGCCCCAATGGTGCGGGCAAGACCACGCTGTTTGCCCTGCTCTCGGGCTTTATCCTGCCCGATGCGGGCCAGGTGCATTTCCTGGGCCAGGACATCACGCGCTGGACGCCCGCCGATCGAGCCGAAGCGGGCCTGGCCAGGACTTTTCAAATCGTGCAACCATTTGCGGGACAAACAGTGCGCGAAAACATTGCCGTAGGCGCGCATTTGCGCCGCCGTGCGCGCAGCCAGGCGCTCGCGCACGCTGAGCTGGTTGCGCAACAGGTGGGGCTGAGTGATCAACTCGACAAGCCCGCTGCCGATCTCACCGTGGCCGGGCGCAAGCGGCTGGAGCTGGCCCGAGCACTGGCCACCGACCCCAAGTTGTTGCTGCTGGACGAGGTGCTCGCCGGCCTCAACCCGCAGGAGGTGGCTGAGGTGATTCCGGTGGTCTCTAGCATCGCCCAAAGTGGTGTCACGGTCTTGATGATTGAACATGTGATGCAGGCGGTGATGAACCTGGCTGAGCATGTGTGGGTACTCTCACAAGGGCGCCTCATCGCGCAGGGCACACCGGGGGAAGTGACCAGCAACACGGCCGTGATCGAGGCTTACCTGGGCGCCAGCGCAGCCAAGCGGCTTCAAGCCAAGGTGTCTGGCCATGGCTGAGGTTTTACTGCAGGTCTCTGGTCTGGTCAGCGGCTACGGCCGCGTGCAGATTCTGCGCGGCATCGATCTGACGGTACACGCTGGCGAGACCGTGGCGCTGCTGGGCAGCAACGGTGCTGGCAAGACCACGCTGAACAATACCTTGAGCGGCTTGATTCGCGCCTGGGACGGACGCATCTCTTTTGCAGGCGAGGACATCACGCGCTGGCACTACCAGCAAGTGGTGCAAGCCGGCTTAATTCAGGTGCCTGAGGGTCGAAAAATATTTCCCAATCTGAACGTGATGGAAAACCTGGAGCTCGGCGCGTACGCGCGGGCGGGCCAGCGGATCCGATCCAATCTGGACAAGGTGTTTGGCATTTTTCCGCGTCTGGCTGAACGCACCAAGCAGATCGCCGGGACCATGAGCGGCGGCGAGCAGCAAATGCTGGCCATTGGACGTGGGCTGATGGCTGAGCCCCGGCTGATGGTGCTCGATGAGCCCTCCCTGGGTCTGTCTCCGCTGCTGGTGGAAGAAATGTTTACCCTGATTGGCCAGCTCAAACGCGAGGGCCTGTCGATCTTGCTGGTCGAGCAAAACGTGGGCCAGGCCCTTGAAATGGCAGACCGCGCTTACGTCATGGAAAACGGCGCGATCGAACACACCGGCGCTGCCGCAGACTTGATGAACAGCGACATCATCCGCAAAGCGTATCTGGGCTTGTGACAGCATGAGCAAACTGGCAGCCCCGGCCCAGACGCTGGCCCAAAAACTCATCGCCAAAGCCTGCGGCCAGCCGCATGTCGCTGTGGGTGAGTTGGTGATGTGCCAGGTTGACTTGGCCATGTTTCATGATTCCTCAGGCGCGCGCCGACTCAAGCCCATGCTCGAAGAATTGGGCGCCAGCATCTGGGACCGCAACAAGGTGGTGCAGATCATCGACCACTATGTGCCCGAAGCCGATGACGATGCCCGCAGAATCGTTCGCATTGCCCGCGACTGGGCGCGCGAGCAAGCCCTGCCCCACCAGTACGACAGCGAGGGCATCTGTCACGTGGTCTTGCCCCAAAAAGGCCATGTGCGCCCGGGCATGCTGTGTGTGGGCGGCGACTCGCACTCGTGCACCGGCGGTGCTTTTGGTGCCTACATGTTTGGCATTGGCGCCACCGAAATGCTGGGCGTGGTGGTGACTGGCGAGATCTGGCTGCGTGTGCCCAAGACACTGCGCATGCGCTGGGACGGTGCGCTGCAAAAAGGCGTTGTCGCCAAAGACATGATGCTGCACATGATTGCGCGCTTTGGCATGAACGGTGGGCGCTACGAGGCAGTGGAATTTGCCGGCCAGGCGGTCAACAAGCTGGGCATGGCCGAGCGCATGACCTTGTCGAACATGAGCGCAGAGATGGGCGCGCAGGTGGGCCTGATCGCACCGGACGACACCACCAGCGACTGGTTGCACAGCGTGGCCGGGGTCGATCTGGAGCCTACATTCACCAACTGGTCAAGCGACCCGCATGCCGATTGCGAAGAACACGTGTTTGATGCCACGCTGCTTGCACCGATGGTGGCGGCCCCCCACAGCCCTGCCAACTCACAAGCGGTGAGCGCTTACGGCCACGAGCCGATTCAGGTTGCCTACATCGGCGCGTGCACCGGTGCCAAACTCGAAGACCTTCGCGCTGCTGCCAGTGTGCTCAAAGGCCGGCGCGTGGCGCCAGGTGTTCGCCTGCTGGTGGCCCCGGCCAGCGAGCGCGACCGCGAAGTGGCGCGCGCTGAAGGGCTGGTGGACATTTTGCAGGACGCGGGCGCCAGCATGCTGGCCAGTTCCTGCGGGGCCTGTGCCGGCTATGGCTCGGCCATTGAAGGGGCCAAGCAGGTGATCTCCTCAACGGCACGCAATTTCAAAGGGCGCATGGGCTCGGCCGACACCGGCGTGTTTCTGGCCTCGCCCTACACCGTGGCCGCGTCCGCCCTGCGCGGGCGCATCACCGACCCGCGGGAGGTGCTGGCGTGACGACAAGCTTCGAGACCACCGCGGCGACAAACCCCAAGATGGCCCCCGCCACCACGCATCACCGCGTCTGGAAGCTCGGTGCGGACATCGACACCGACCTGTTGATGCCAGGGCACGCCATGAAGCTGGGCATGCAGGGCATGAAAGCGCATTGCCTCGCACGTGAACGCCCCGAGTTCGCGGCACAGGTTCACCCCGGCGATGTGATCGTGGCCGGAGCCGGCTTTGGCATCGGGTCATCGCGCGAGCAGGCTGCATCCGTTTTGGTCGAGCTCGGGGTGGCCGCTGTGATTGCGCCCGATTTCGGCGGGCTGTATTTCAGAAACGCTTTCAACGTCGGTCTCTTGCTGTTGACCACTGACCTGCAGTCATCGGTTGTCGACGGCGACTTGATCCGCATTGATACCGAGAACCCCTCGCAGCCACTGGTGCGCGACGCGCAGGGGCGCAAGCACCTGTGCGAGCCCATTCCCATGTTCCTGCTAGAGCGGGTTCGTCTGGGCGGGCTGCTGCCTGAACTTAAACAACGTCTTGGACAAAGCAGCCATGTCTGACACCGCACTGGACCCGGTCACGCTGGCCGTTCTCAAAGGCCGCCTGGAGCAGATTGCCGACGAGATGGACGCCACGCTGTACCGCAGCGCTTTCAACCCCATCATCGCTGAGGCCCACGACGCCTGCCATGGCTTGTACGACCCGATCAGCGGCGACACCCTGGTACAAGGCAAATCCGGCCTGCCGGTGTTTGTGGGGGCCATGGCCTTTGCGGTGCGCGCGGCGATCAAAGCCGCCGAGGCTGGCGTCGGCATGCACAGCGGTGACATCTGGCTTTTTAACGACCCCTACGAGGGCGGCACGCACGCCAACGATTTCAAGCTGGTGATGCCAGTGGAGGTGGACGGTCAGCGGGTGTGCTTTCTGGCCTCTGCAGCGCACTGGCACGACATCGGTGGCGCTGTGCCTGGCAACTACAACCCGGCTGCCACCGAATGCTGGCAAGAGGCGGTGCAAATTCCGCCGGTACGCATCCTGGTGCAAGGCGAGCTCAATGCCGATGTGCTGGCGATTTTGCGCGCCAACACCCGCCTGCCCGACAGCATGTGGGGCGACCTCAACGGCCAGCTCGCTGCGCTCGAGTTGGGCCAACGCCGATTGCTGGAATTGTTTGGCAGCTACGGTGTTGAGCCGGTTCGCCAAGCGATGCAGGCGCTGCGCCACCGTGCGCAGACCCTGATGCGCCAGCACATCAGCGCCATCGCCGATGGGCGCTACAGCTTTGAAGACATTCTGGATAACGACGGCGTGCGCGACGAGCCTCTGCAGATCGCGCTGGACATGACCATCGCCGGTGATCGGCTCACGCTGGACTTTTCCCGCAGTGCCCCCCAGTGCGCCGGGCCGGTGAATATCTCACGTGCAACGGCTGTGGCTGCCTGCTATGTGGCGCTCAAACATGTGTTTCCTGATGTGCCCGCTAACGCTGGCGTGCTTGATGCAGTCGACTTTGTGATGCCCGATGGTTTGCTGATAACCGCACAGCGGCCCCGACCTGTGGGTGGTTACACCGAAACCATTTTGCGCATGATCGATGTGATCTTCAGTGCCACCGCACTGGCTGACCCCAAGCGTGCTGTGGCGCAGGCCTACGGCACCATCAATGCCCTGTCGATTGCGGGTCACCGCAGCGACGCGCCACGGCTGGGCCAGCGTTGGGTGATGTTCAGCTTTTTTGGTGGCGGGCATGGTGCACACGCCCAAGGCGACGGACTCAACCATGGCAACGCACCCATTTCCACAGCGACCATACCGCCGCTTGAAATACTGGAGGCCGCCTACCCCGTGCGTTTCACACAGTGGGCTTTGCGAGAGGGCTCTGGCGGCGCAGGAGAGCACCGCGGTGGCCTGGGTGCGGTTTATGAAATTGAGCTGCTCGAGCAGACCGCGCAGGCTTTTATTTTTGGCGAGCGCGCACGCTCTGCACCCAAAGGCATTGTCGGGGGCGGTGACGGCGCACTCAATGTGTTTAGCTATTGCCAAAGCGGTCAATGGTCGCGCCCACCCATGGCCTCCAAGATGGTCGACATCGCGCTGAAAAAAGGCGACCGGGTGCGGCTGGAAACACCTGGTGGCGGTGGTTACGGCAAGCCGCAGCAGCGCGATGCGCGCGCCTTGGAACACGATCGCAAGCAGGGTTATGTCGGCCCAGCGCAGGAGTCGGCATGAGCAGGCTAACCGTGGGCGTTG
Organism: Rhodoferax sp.; assembly: GCA_030833685.1. GTDB lineage: Bacteria > Pseudomonadota > Gammaproteobacteria > Burkholderiales > Burkholderiaceae_C > Rhodoferax. The sequence goes on from JAURGS010000031.1 coordinate 6,484, forward strand.
ATGTCGGCGGCACGTTCACCGACCTGTTTGTGCTCGATGAAGCCCAGGGCCAAGCCGCCATTGTCAAAGTGCCCTCCACCAGGGGGCAAGAGGCTGTTGGCTTCATGCAGGGCATGAATCAGTTGACGCTCAACGGCCAGGCGGCGTCGATGAGCAGTGTGGCCAGCATCGTGCACGGCACCACCGTGGGCACCAACGCTCTGCTGGAGCGCAAAGTGGGTCGCACCGGGCTGATCACAACACGCGGCTTTCGCGACGTGCTGGAAATGCGCCGGCGCGACCGGCCGCAGACCTGGGGTTTGCGCGGCGACTTTGTGCCCATCATCGAGCGTGCGCTGCGTCTCGAAGTTGACGAGCGCGTGCTGGCAGACGGAACCGTACACACACCCGTTGACACAGCCCGGGTCGAGCAAGCCGCCAGAGAACTTCTGAGCCAGGGCTGTGAGGCGATCTGCCTGTTTTTTATCAATGGCTTTGCCAACTCCATCAATGAGCAAAAAGCGCTCGCCGTGGTGCGCGCCATCTGGCCCAACGCGTTTGTGACTGCAGCCACCGAGGTTCTGCCCGAGATACGCGAGTTCGAGCGCGCCTCAACCGCCGCCCTGAACGCTTCTTTGCAGCCTGTGGTGGGCCGATACCTCAGCCAGTTGCACAGCCAGTTGATCGACGAGGGCTTTGCCGGGGACTTGCTCATCGTTCAAAGTAACGGTGGCGTGATGTCGCGCGAGACGGCTGCGCAGCTGCCGGTACGCACCGCCCTCTCGGGCCCTGCTGCCGGCGTGATCGCCTGCGCAGCCATTGCCACTGCAGCCGGGCACGCCAATGTCATCACCGGCGACATCGGCGGCACCTCATTTGACGTGTCTTTGGTGGCCGGGGGCGAGGCGGCGCTGGCTGCGCAAACGTCCATCGAATTTGGCTTGGTGGTGCGCTCGCCCATGATCCAGATCGAAACCATCGGCGCTGGCGGTGGCTCAATTGCGCAGGTCGATGTCAGCGGCATGCTGCAAATCGGTCCGCAGTCTGCGGGCAGCAACCCGGGGCCAGCCTGCTACGGCCGCGGTAACGATCGCCCCACCGTGACCGATGCCAACCTGGTGCTCGGGCGCATCAACGCCAGCCGGCCGCTGGGTGGCTCTGCGCTGGGGCAATTGAATGTTGAGCTGGCCACACAGGCGATTGCCACTTACGTGGCCGAGCCACTGGGACTGGACGTTCTCAGCGCCGCTGAAGCCATACTCACGGTGGCTAATGCCAAGATGGCTGGCGCCATGCGTCTGGTGTCCATCGAACGCGGACACGACCCCCGGCATTTTGCTTACATGCCTTTTGGTGGTGGTGGCGGCTTGCATGTGTGCGCCATGATGCGCGAAGTCGGCGTCGGCACCGGCCTGGTGCCGCGTTACCCGGGCGTGACCTCTGCCCTGGGCTGTGTGATTGCCGACATGCGCCACGACACGGTGCAAACCATCAACCAGGCTTTGTCTGGCGTTGACTTTGAAGCGCTCCAACACACACTCAAGCAGTTGCGCCAGCAATGTCAGGCCCGACTCGATTCAGCAGGCGTGGCATTTGCGTCGGTGCGCGAGGAAATCACTTTCGACATGCTCTACCTGGGCCAGACGCACACAGTGCAAGTGCCACTGCAAAGCGCCGAGCTGTCAGCCGCCGCTGTGCAAGCCGCTTTCGAGGCCGCTTACCAGCAAGCGTTTGGCAGAACGCTCAAAGGCCTGCTCATCAAGGTGATGAATGTGCGCTACAGCCTGATTGGCGTGCGCCCCAAATTCGACCTGTCGGTGCTCGCCCCCGACAGCACGGCAACACCGTCACCCTTGGGCGCGCAGCCGGTTTACTTTCAAGGCCAATGGCTGCAGGCGCAGCGCCTGGAGCGCCTGAGTCTGCCGGTTGGATTTGAGGTTCAAGGCCCGGCGATTTTCGAGCAGGCAGACACCACGGTTTGGCTCGAGCCCGGCTACAACGCCCGCGTGGATGCGCTGGGCAATCTTTTGTTGTCACCCCATGAGACACACGCATGAACACGGCGCTCATCCTGATTGACCTGCAAAACGATTTTCTCGACGCCCAAGGCGCCTATGCGCGTGGCGGTGCGTCCAACCCCGAGGCGCAGGCACTGCCCGAGCGCTTGCTGCCAGTGATCGAGTCGGTCAAGCAAAACGGTGGCCTGGTCATCGGCAGTCAGTTCACGCTGTGGCCCAACGCACAGGGCGAACCGATGATTTCTGCGCACTTGAAAGCGCTGCGGCCCTTTTTAAAGCGTGGCGACTTTGCGCCAGGTAGCTGGGGCCAGGCCTGCGTGCCGGTGCTGGCCAGCCGTATGGATCTGACCGTGCAAAAAGTGGCCTACTCGGCCTTCTTCAACACCCAACTGGACTGGGTGTTGAAGAAAGCAGGCGTTCAACAGGTCGTGGTTGCGGGCATCGTGACCAACGGTGGTGTGGCCAGCACGGTGCGCGACGCCCATATGCGCGACTACGACACCGTCGTGCTCGCCGACGGCTGTGCTGCCTTCAAAGAGCAAACACATCAAGCAGCCCTGGCCGACATGGGCACGGTGGCACGCGTGACAACGATTGCGCAGTGGTTAGCGCAGGGGCAGTCAGCAGCATGACCCGTGTGCGCCCTGCCGGCGAACTGAAGGCCGAAGTCCACGCGCCGGCAGTCATCGTCGGCGCGGGCGCCTGCGGCCTGGGTGCGGCGATCTTCCTGCGCGACCTGGCCTGCGAGACCTGGGTACTGGAGCGCGACGCCGTGGCGCGTGGCTCCACCGCCCTGTCCTCGGGCTTCATACCGGCAGCCGCCACGGCAGCCCAGCGCGCGCTTGGCATCGAGGACAGCATCGAGATGTTTGCCCAGGACATTCAGGCCAAAGCCGCTGGCATGGCCGCAGCGCATCTGGTTAAGGCCTACACCCAGGCGATCGTGCCTGCGCTGGATCACTTGCAGCATGAGCACGGCTTCGAGTGGGAAATTCTGGACGGTTTTCTGTACCCCGGGCATCGGCGCCGGCGCATGCACACCTTAGCCCAGCGACAGGGCCAGGCCCTGATTGATCGGCTGCTGCAGCGCGCACAGGCGCTGGAAGCGACTGTGGTGACCAACGCCCAGGTGGTGGACCTCTACCTAGACGAGCAGCAACACGTCAGAGGCGTTGGCGTGCTGCGACCCGATCAGCAGGTAGAAACCATCGGCTGCGACGCCCTGCTGCTGGCCTGCAATGGCTACGGCGGTGATCGCGATCTGGTGCGACAGCACCTCGGCGCCATGCAAGACGCGCTCTTTGCCGGCCACCAGGGCAACGATGGCAGCGCAGTCAAATGGGGCCAGGCCATGGGCGCAGCAGTGGCGGACATGGGGGCTTATCAGGGGCACGGGTCTTGGGCAGTGCCGCAAGGGATCTTGCTGACCTGGGCCATCATGGTCGAAGGCGGCGTGCAGCTTAACCAGCAGGGACTGCGCTTTCATGATGAAACACACGGCTACTCTGAGGCGGCCGCGGCGGTCGTGGCGCAAACCGATGCTTTGGCCTGGTGTGTTTTTGATGACCCCATCCTCAAGCTCGCGGGCAGCTTCCCTGACTTTGTCAGTTTGCAAAACACCGGTGGCGTGGTCATGGCCCAGGACATTGACGCACTGGCCGGCCGCATCGGCTGCGCTAGCGAAACGCTGGCGCACACGCTGAATTGGCCGCTAGAGAGCAGCGACAACTTTGGCAGAAAGTTCAAACGCCGACTGCAAGCACCGTTTTACGCGGTCAAAGTCACCGGGGCACTTTTTCATACCCAGGGCGGGCTTGACATCGACGCGCACTGCCGGGTTCGACGCAGCGAAGGCACCTGTCTGCCCAATTTATGGGCCGCAGGGGGTGCTGCCCGTGGTGTTTCCGGCCCTGAGGTGAGCGGCTACCTGTCGGGCAACGGCTTACTCAGTGCGCTTGCTGGCGCATGGATCGCCGCCCATGAAATCGCTCAGTACTTAGGAGGACAGCACGCATGAACCTGAAACAGCGCCTCACAGAACCAACACCGTTTTTATGCCCGGGTGTCTACGACGCACTCAGCGCCCTGCTGGCCGAACAGGCGGGCTTTGAGGGGCTGTACCTCTCGGGTGCGTCCATTGCCTACACGCAGCTGGGGCGATCGGATGTTGGGTTAACGACTTACTCGGAAGTGGTTGACGTTCTGCGGCGCATCACCGAACGGGTGAGCCTACCGGTCGTGGTCGATGCAGACACCGGTTTTGGCAACGCGGTCAACGTGCAGCGAACGGTGCGTGGCCTGGAGCAGGCCGGCGGCGCCATGATTCAGCTCGAAGACCAGGCCTTCCCCAAGCGCTGCGGCCATCTCGACGGCAAGGCGCTTATCAGCCAAGGCGAGATGGTGGGGAAGATCAAGGCGGCCTTGGATGCCAGACAGCACGAGTGCACGCTGATCCTGGCACGAACAGATGCCTTGGCGGTGGAGGGCTGGGAGCGGGCCATGGCCCGCGCACAGGCCTATGCCGAGGCTGGCGCTGACGCCCTGTTCATCGAAGCCTTGCGCAGTGAAGAGCAGCTATCGCAGGCGGCCCAGCTGTTTGCGCACCGTCTGCCCATGCTGGCCAACATGGTTGAAGGTGGAAAAACCCCGGTGCTATCAGCCACGCGCCTGGGTGAGCTAGGCTTCAAGATCGTGATTTACCCCGGCGGCACGGTACGCGCACTGACTCATGCCATGCAGGGCTATTTCAAAAGCCTGCACCAAACCCAAAGCACCACGGCCTGGAAAGACCGCATGCTCGACTTTGACCAGCTCAATGCGGTGCTTGGAACGCCTGAATTGTTGGCGCGCGCCAAGGGGTACGCTGCAGACGCACACCAGGAGTAAGCCATGCCCGTGACACAAATCACCTTGCTCAAAGGTTATGAGCCCGAAGTCCAAGCGCGCCTGATTGGGCGGGTGTCCAACGCGGTTCGGTCGGTGATTCCGGCCCAGGAAGCCGGTACAACGACCTTCATTCAAGAGGTCAGTGCCTACCGGCGCGACGCGCGCGTCATGCTCCCCGGGGACGGCAATACCGCGCTTACCGATGCCGAGACCTTGGTGCGCGGCTTTTTGCAAGCAATGCAATCACGTGACCTGGGCGCCGCTGCAGGCTATCTGGCCAACGACTTTGAGATGACATTTCCGGGTGGGCAGCGCATGACGCGCCTGCAGGAACTGGTGGACTGGGCACGCAATCGCTATACCCGTATCGAAAAAACCTACGAAGGCTTTGACCAATGCTGGCTTGGCGACACCACGGTTGTCTACTGTTTTGGCACCCTCTCTGGTCAGTGGACCGACGGCAGTGAATTTGCCGGCATTCGCTTCATCGATCGATTTGAGGTGCGGGGGCAACGTATCCAACGCCAAGATGTTTGGAACGATTTGGCCGAGTCACGCGCGCGCAGCTTCACCCCAGCGAGCGCGCAGGCGCAGCCTGGCGGTGCACAGACAGCTTAAGAGCAGACTGCTGCACGATTGCGCATGAGCTGGCTGTCACAGATACAGGTTTCGCATTGCCTGCGCCAGCAACTGGTGCGCTACGTGCTTGCCCTGCTGGTGCTGCCGTGGCTGGCTGCCTGCAGCACGGTCAAGTTCACCTACAACCAGGGACCCACCTTGAGCTACTGGTGGTTGGATAGCTATGTGGACTTCAGTGCTGACCAGTCAAGCTTGGCCAAGGCCGAACTGGAAGCCTGGTTCAAATGGCACCGCAGCACCCAGCTGGGCAGTTACGTCGAATTTCTAAGCCGGCTGGCGCAACAGTCCAGTCAAGCCATCACGCCAAAGCAACTGTGCCAGGCCAGGGAAGAAATTGAGTTGCGCATGCTTGAGGGTTTTGATCAGGCCGTACCCGCCATGGCCCGTGTCATTAGCAGCTTCAAGCCAGAGCAATTCGATCATCTGGCGGCCCGCTATGCCAAGGGTGACCGCACTGTCGAGGAAGACTACCTGAACCAGCCCCGCGAAAAATGGCAGAGCAAATCTCAGGACCGGTGGCTGGAAAACCTGGAGACCTTTTATGGCCCTGTCACCGAGGCCCAGCGCCAACAGCTCAAGACGGCGATTGGCGACCTGCCCTTTGACCCTCGGCTCTGGCTAGCAGAGCGGCGCACGCGGCACGCCGAAATCGTCTCAGGGCTGCGTCGCCTGCATCAGGAACGTGCCGAGCTGTCCCAGTACGAAGCGGCTTTGCGCGCCTTCGCGACCATGACGCTTGACTCACCGCGCGAGGACTATCGCCGCTACCGCAGCAAAGTCGCCTCTGCGCAGTGCACGCTGATGGCCTTGCTGCACAACCAAGCCACGCCTCAGCAGCGCCAAAACGCTGCAAGCAAACTGCTGTCGTACGCGGACGATCTGCGCACCCTGCAACAAAGCGCGCCCTGAACAAAATCTACCCTGCACTAAACTGCCAAGCCATGAGCAGCACGCCACCAACACCACCTCGGCGCAAGGGATTAGCCCGCTTGATTCACGCATTGGGCTACTCCTGGGCGGGCCTGCGCGTGGGCTGGAAAGAACCTGCATTTCGACAGGAGCTGTTGGCAGCCGTGGTGATGGTGCCTGCGGCTTTCTGGTTAGCGCAGGACTGGATTACCCGGGTGGTCTTGATTGGCAGTGTGGTTTTCGTGATGGTGGTTGAACTGCTCAACACGGCTGTGGAGGCTGTGGTTAACCGAGTGGGACCAGAGTGGCATGAATTGTCTGGTCAGGCCAAGGACCTGGGCAGTGCCGCTGTTTTGCTCTCACTCCTGCTGTGTGGCGGTATCTGGGCCAGCGTGATCTGGCGCTGGCTGCAAGCCTAAAGTCAGGTGCCTGGGCGGCAGCCCTCGGTGATGTCCAGATTTTTGTTTCGCGCCTGGGTTTGCACTTGGGCAAGCCCCAATACGGTGTGAAACAGGTTGTCATGTGAATAGGGCTGACCCGCTTTTTTCGCCAGGCAATCCGTCTTCAGACCCGCACGCGACTGCCATGCTGGCGAGACCCACATCACCATGGGCACGTGCGTTTGCTCAAGCGGCGCAATGGCATAGGGCATGCCGTGCAAGAACAGTCCGTTTTCGCCGAGCGATTCACCGTGGTCTGACACGAACAACAGCGCACTGGGCCTGGCCTGCTGTTTCAGCCACTGAATCAGGCTGGCCAACACATGGTCGGTGTAACGGGCGGTATTGTCATAAGCGTTGACTATCGTAGACAACTCGCAGTTTTGCAGGGCCTGGTTGGTGCATTCAGGCAAAAAATGTTTGCGTGCTTGGGGAACGCGCTTGAAATAAGCTGGCCCGTGGCTGCCCATCATGTGCAAGACGGCCACCGTACCCCGTGCGCGCCGAGATGGCTCAAGTTTTTGCAATTGCCCGGGCAATTGCGCCAGCAAAATCTCATCGAAGCACTCACCCTGCGAACATAGCGCCGGGTCAGACAAGCCCCCAGTGTCCAGGTGCGGTATCCGCTCGCAAATGCCTTTGCAACCCGACTGGTTGTCAAGCCAGGTTACCGCCAGACCCGCGCGCTGCAAGACATCGAGCAAGTTCTCCAGGTTCTGCGCGTCCCGATCATCCTCGCGGCCCAGCGGCGAGAACATACACGGCAGCGACACCTGCGTGTTGGTGCCACAGGCGCTAACCTTGTCAAAATAAACCAACTCACCGCTGGCTTTCAACGGCGAGAGTTCCGGGCTGGTGTCTCGCGCATAGCCCGCCAGGCCCACGTTGGCCGCACGCAGCGTCTCACCCACCACCACCAATAACAAAGGGGCGTCCGCAGCAGCAAGCCCAACCGCCCCGGTGTAGCGGGCGTCCTCTCCCACGCTGACCAGGGGCTTGCTCACATCTGCCGCGCGCCCCACACCCAACTGCGCCAGGGCATAGACGGTGTTGTAAGGGTTGATCATGTAGCGCAGACTTTTGTGGTTGCGCATGGTCGAGGCAAGGTCCTGAAAAGCCAGACGGCCAGCGATGACCGTCAGCACAATGGCGATCGCCACAAACAGCAGGCGCTGCCACGCGGCGCGCCGCCAACTCAGTGGGCGCACATCCTGACGCCACCACCACACGCCAGGCAAGACAAAGCCCCAAAGCGCTGGCCACAGCATGTCAATGCTCAGAAGATCCCTGACCTCACGGGCATCGGTGTGCAGTGCGTTGGCAATCATGGTCGGGTCAATGACCACGCGGTACGCCAGCATGAAATAGGTGGTGGTTGCCGACGCGGCTAAAAACACCACACCCAGCAACTTCCGCCAAGGGCCCAACAGGCTTAAGCCCAGGAATACAAAATTAACGCTCAGCAGCAAGGCGCCCAGGGCAAGTGTGCTGGGCCAGGTCGCCCCTTGCAGCTCCGGCAGGCGCCACAGTGCCTGCCAAAAGGGCCAGTTGCCGAAGGTTGCCAACCAGACAGCCATGAGGGCCACCAAGGTCAGCGGATGCCAAACACTTCGGTGCACTTTGATTGCGATCACGTTAACCTGCTCCCACGCTCGAGCGGAGAATTATCGTGTCGGCTGCGCATCACCCGGCCACCACGTGCCACATGACCAGCATTGCTCAAACCCACCCTCGACCTGCTCACCGCAAACGCAGGTCCAGCGCCGCTGCTGGATATGGGTGAGGTCGTGCAAGAGCTGACGAGCGCGCGGTTCCTGCTCAGGATGTTCAATCCACACTTCGGGGCCGCATTGGTCTGGTGGCAATTCGCCGGCGCCGGCGATCAGATACTGGCGCTGCACCGTCGCGGCAATGCCCTCGAAGCACAACGCGTCCGCCCACAGCGTGGCGATGATCAAATTCGGAGCCTGTGTCAGGAAAAGCATGGTGGTGGAAAATCCCTCCCAAGCTTAGCCGCTTTTTAGGGGTACGCTGTACCAGTTGGTGCGCGTGCACAAACCAGCTTTGATCGAATCCATGCCCTCCCCTGAGAATTCTCCCCAACGCAGCCCAGACAATGGGTCACGTCCCACCGGACTGGTTAGCGGGGCAGGCGCGATCGTGACCTTTTGGCTGGTGCTGATACTGGCCCTGTACCTGATCATGAAGCAGGTGATCGCGCCATCAACGCCGGTGGTGAGCGCGCAAGGTGACTTGAAAATCGAGCGCTCGCGCGACGGGCATTTCTATGCCCCGGGCAAGATCAACGACGAGCCCGTGCTGTTTTTGATCGACACCGGCGCGTCTTTGGTGGTCGTCGATGAATCATTGGCGCAGCGGGCCGGCTTGCAGGGCGGTAAGGCCACGCGCTTTGCCACGGCCAATGGCAGCATGCCAGGCCGTGTAGTCTCAGGCGCCACGGTAAGCTTGGGGCCTTTGTCGGTCAGTGGCCTGGATATCGGCGTGGGACTTCAATTGGGTGGGCAAGTGGGCGGCAAAGACCGCGCCTTGCTGGGCCAAAATTTCTTGTCGCGCTTTAACATCCGACTCGGTCGCGACGAGATGGTGCTGCAAGCCCGCTAAGCAGCCATCGCAGGGCATGGTTGCAAGGGCGCAAAATTCGCATCGCACCGCATGATGCGTCTGCCAATGGTCACTGTGCCCCGATCGCGACGGCA
>JAURGS010000320.1 GCA_030833685.1 Rhodoferax sp.
GGCCTTGGTGGCCAGCGTTTTTGCGGATCTCGAAACCCCGCTCTCGCTGTACTACAAGCTCGCCCGTGAAACGCCAGGCGCTGAGCCAGCAGCCTTGAGCTTTTTGCTCGAGTCTGTCGTGGGCGGGGAGCGTTTTGGGCGGTTTAGCTTTATCGGGCTGCCAGCCAACACCTTTTTGCGGACCAGCGGGTTTGGCGATCAAGCCAAGACTGAGGTGGTCTGCAAGGGCCAGGTCATTGAAACCGCGCCAGGCAATCCGCTGGATTTCATAGCCGGTTATCAGAAGCGCTTCAAGGTCGCCATCGAGCCAGAGATGCCCCGTTTTTGTGGGGGCTTGGCGGGTTACTTTGGTTACGACGCGGTGCGCTACATCGAGAAAAAGCTGGCGCACAGCTGCCCACCCGACGAGCTGGGCTGCCCTGATATTTTGTTGTTGCAGTGCGAGGAGCTCGCCGTCATCGATAACCTGTCAGGCAAATTGCACCTGATGGTCTACGCAGACCCCGCGCAGCCTGGGGCTTACACCAGCGCGCAAGCTCGCCTGGCTGCACTGAAAGACCGCTTGCATCAATCGGTGGATGTGCCGCCCGTTCGGCCTACGGCGCAGCAAGCGCAGGTGCGTGACTTTGCCAAGGCCGATTACCTGGCCTCTGTTGAACGTGCCAAGCGCCTGATTGAGCAGGGTGACTTCATGCAGGTTCAGGTTGGCCAGCGCATCAAGAAGAGGTACACCCAGTCGCCGCTGGCCCTGTACCGCGCGCTGCGCACGCTGAACCCGTCCCCCTACATGTATTTCTATAACTTCAGCGGTGCCATGGGAGACGACTCGCCGTTTTATGTGGTGGGTGCAAGCCCCGAGATTCTGGTGCGCCAGGAGCAGGTGAAGGTCGATGGCGTGACAGCCCAAAAGGTGACGATCCGCCCTCTGGCTGGCACCCGACCACGTGGGGCGACCGTCGAGCTGGACCGCGCGGCGGAAGCCGAGCTGATCAACGACCCCAAGGAGCGTGCCGAACATGTCATGCTGATTGACCTGGCGCGCAACGATATTGGCCGCATCGCCCAAATTGGCTCGGTCAAGGTGACCGATGCGTTTTGTATTGAGCGCTACAGCCATGTGATGCACATTGTGAGCAACGTTGAGGGCTTGCTGCTGGAAGGCATGAACAGCATGGATGTGTTGAAAGCCACATTTCCTGCAGGCACCTTGACAGGGGCGCCCAAGGTTCACGCTATGGAGCTGATTGACCAGCTTGAGCCCACCAAGCGGGGTATTTACGGCGGCGCCTGTGGCTACCTGAGCTACGCGGGTGATATGGACGTGGCTATTGCCATTCGAACCGGCATCATCCGGGGCGGTGTGTTGTCGGTGCAAGCGGCCGCGGGTGTTGTTGCGGATAGTGTGCCCGAGATGGAATGGCGTGAGACAGAGGCCAAGGCCCGCGCATTGCTGCGTGCGGCCGAGCTGGTGGAAGAGGGGTTTGAATGATCGCCCTCACCGCCGCGAGCCTCACCTTGGACGAAAGCCGAGGCCTGTCATGAAGCTGTTGATGATCGACAACTACGACAGCTTCACCTACAACATTGTTCAGTACCTGGGTGAGCTTGGTGCTGATGTGACGGTGGCGCGCAATGACGAAATCACTTTGGGTGAGATCGATGCGATGCTGGGGCAGGGTGATCTTGACCGCTTGGTGGTGTCGCCCGGGCCGTGTTCGCCGGCGCAGGCGGGCATATCGGTTCAAGCGATCCAGCACTTCGCGGGCAAGCTGCCAATTCTGGGCGTGTGCCTGGGTCACCAGAGCATTGGAGCGGCTTTTGGTGGGCAGATCGTTCGCGCGCAGCAATTGATGCACGGCAAGACCAGTGTGATCACAACGACCCAAGAGGGTGTGTTTGCGGGCCTGCCGCAGCAGTTCACGGTCAATCGCTACCACTCACTGTCAATTGAGCGAGATAGTTGCCCCAGTTGCTTGCGGGTAACGGCCTGGACCGATGATGGTGAAATCATGGGTGTGCGCCACACCAGCCTGGACGTGGAAGGTGTGCAGTTTCACCCCGAGAGCATCCTGACCGAGCACGGCCATGCGATGCTGAAAAATTTTTTGAACCCTCGTGAACAGGCTTGATATGAAAATCATCGACTTGCGCAGCGACACCGTCACGCAGCCTACAGCGGCGATGCGCCAGGCCATGGCCGCAGCGCCCGTGGGTGACGACGTGTTTGGTGACGACCCCACGGTTAACGCCTTGCAAGACAAACTGGCTGCACTTTTGGGGTTTGAAGCGGCTTTGTTTGTGCCCACTGGCACGCAGAGTAATTTGTGCGCCATTCTTTCCCATTGCCAACGCGGTGAAGAATTCATCGCCGGGCAGCTAAGCCACACCTACCGCTGGGAAGGTGGTGGCGCAGCGGTGTTTGGGAGCGTGCAGCCGCAGCCCATTCCCAACCAGAGCGACGGAACCCTGGCGCTGGCTGACATTGAGGCGGCCATCAAGCCTGATGATGCCCACTTTGCCATCACACGAATGCTGGCGCTTGAAAACACCTGGGGTGGCAAGGTGCTG
>JAURGS010000321.1 GCA_030833685.1 Rhodoferax sp.
GCTGCGGTGATGTGCCCCATTGCCATTGGCACGGCCAGCGCGCTCAAGGTCAACCCGGATGCGTTTTTGATGGCTGTGGCCATTGGCGCGTCGTGCGCTTTTCTCACCCCGATTGGCCACCAGAACAACACCTTGATCCTCGGGCCCGGTGGCTTTCGTTTTGGTGACTACTGGAAGCTTGGCGTGCCGCTGGAGATTCTGGTGGTGGTCATCGCGCTGCCACTGTTGTTGGTGGTCTGGCCTTTGTAAGCCAGCAAGACGCTGCTTGAGCCACGCCGTTGGCTCAGATGAGCCCAAAAAAAACCGGCTGAGGCACAGGGCCTGCAGCCGGGTGAGGGACCAAGGAGAAATCGATCTAAGGGGTGCCGCCGCAGTTGCTGATGCCTGTCCCCACGTAGCCTTGCTGACCGTCAGCTTTTGCAGCCAGGCTGAGGGGTTGGGCCTTGGCATCAGCGAACCGACACGCTGCGGTGTTGCCCGACAAAGGCGGCCCACCCATGCCCGGCTGTGTGGTGTAGCCCCAGGAATTGACTGAGACGATTGGGCCTGTGCCATTGGTCAGCGGTTGAACCCATGGCCCGCCCGATGCACCACCTGACAGATCGCACTTACTCAACCACAAGTCGTTGTAGCTGCCTTCAGTTGCCAGGTTTTCGGCGCAGTAGCGCAAGCTGGGGTCCTGGCTGTACGAGTAACCCAGCGCGTGGGTGAAGTTGCCCTGCGTGGGGGCGCTGAACTGAACGCTGAGACTGCCTGCTGCGACATCCAGAACATCGCTGATACCCGAGAGGAAGCCCTGCGCGTGTGAACCGCTATCGCTGACCACGTAGTAGGCATAGTCCCAAGGGATATTGGCTGGAAAGGTTTTATTGGCCCAGTCGTTATCGACCACGCCAAACGAGGGCGCCCAACAGCCCATGGGGTCGTTGCCGCAATTGCCATCGGTACCGGTGCCTGTGGTGGCGTTTTGGTTGGGAATAAACAGAACATTGCGGGCAAACATTTTGTTAACGTCGTCGTATACGCAATGCGCTGCGGTGATGATCACAGACCTTCCTGAAACGCCATCACTGGCCACCGTGCCGGAGCAGACGTAACCATTCCAAGTGGTAGTTGTGCCCCATTTGCGATGGGTTGTGATGGTGGGCATTTCAAAGTAGATGCGCCCCGATGCTTTGGTTACTGCATCCGTGCCAGTTTTGGCGGGGTCCCACGGCGCTTCGGTGACTAATTGGCCTGGGTCAGTGCCACCTCCGCCACCCCCGCCGCCACCTGGGGGTACAGCGCTAACGGTGAAGCTGGTTGCAGGGGACGTTGCGGTATTGCCGCCCTTGGCAGCGCCGTCCTTGGCAACGACCTGGTAGGTCCAGGCTCCTTCGCCGCCGAACCGCAAATTGACCCCCCAGAGGTTCTCTCCGACTTGCGTGCCAGAAAATGTTGAGGTGCCAACCTTGAAGTCAACCCGACTGACGCCGCTGGCGTCGGTCACTGTGGCCCTAAAAGCGTGTTCAAGGCCAATTGTTTGGCCGTCTGCTGGGTTCAGGCCTGTAATCTCCGGTGGTGTGCTGTCGCCACCGCCGCCGCCGGGTTTGCCAAAGGGTGATGGAATGGCCCGCCGCTCAGGCGTTCTGGCCTCGGTGCTGTGGCCGTAGGGCTGCAAATAGCCGTCGCGCTGCTTGAGGTAGCCCAGCCCCCGGTCGTCGATCAACAAGTCGCGTGGTGTGGCCTGGCGGATGCGCTCAGGCGTCCAATGCTGGGCCACTGCAGCAGCTCTGGCGCTCAAACCCTGCGCTGACTGAGCAGCAGCAGGCAAGGTGATGGCGCCGTGCGCGAAAAGCCCCCAGGCCAAAATATGGACCAGCTTGCTGTTGAACTTCATGTGCTATCTCCTTGACTAACTTTTCGGGCCGTACGCGTTGCCACTCGACGCCGCTTCAAAACCCGTTTTTACAACCCCATGGAGAGGTTGCTTGACATCGACTTTGGAGCTCCGAGTGCCTGGCGCCCGTCTAACTCGTGACCGAACCATATATTCAGGACCTGCGGGACTCTTTCTGGTCTGTTAAAAAATGGCTTCGCCGGACGGTCAAGTTTGATATTTATCAAACAAGTCTGGAAAAATTGGGCCTGACACCCGCCAAGAAGTGCAGCTGACATGGAGTTTTTGCAGTTGGATCGGAGCCACACCTTGGCTTACAAGGCCCTCATGCTGGAGGCGTATGCCCTTTCGGCAGATGCGTTTACATCCAGCGTGCAGGAGCGTATCGATAAGTCCGACGACTGGTGGGCCCAGCGAATTGCGGATGCAAAGGCGCAGTCCCTGACTTTTGGCGCGATCGAGGGCGGCGAACTCGTCGGTTCAGCAAGGCTTGAGTTTTATGAGCCTTTGAAGAACCGACACAAAGCGCACCTGACGGCGGTTTATGTCAAGCCAGCCTGGCGCGGCAAAAAGCTTGGGCGCGCTTTGGTCAAACTGGTCTTGCAGCAGGCAGCGCAGCGGCCCGGT
>JAURGS010000322.1 GCA_030833685.1 Rhodoferax sp.
TAGCCGGTAGGTGGGTGACATCTTGGTTACCGATCAGGATGCGCCCAGAGGTGGACATCTCCAGTCCTGCGATCAGGCGCAAGGTGGTGGTCTTGCCGCAGCCAGAGGGCCCAAGCAAAGTGGTGAGCTGACCCGATGCCAAATGCAAAGACACCTGGTCGACTGCGGGAGGGCTGCTCGGCGTGTAACGTTTGACAACGTTCTCAAGCACGACGGCATCGTCGCGAGTTGGCGTGTTCAATTCAAGCGACTCCTGAAATCATGGTGGTGTCATTTTGGGCAAGGCCTCTGCGTCCAATTTTTCGGCCCCGTGTGATCCATTGAAACACGCCGATGGCCAGCAGCATGATCACGATCAGCACCGTGGAGTAGGCGATGGCAATGCCGTATTCGTTGTTTTCGACGCGCCCGATGATGTAGCTTGTTGCCATGTTGTGTTCGGCACTGACCAAAAAGATCACGGCACTGATGGCAGTCATGCTGCGAACAAAGCTGTACACCAGGGCCGACAAGATGGCGGGCTTGATCAGCGGTAGCGTGATACGGCCAAAGGTTCGCGCCGAACTGGCGCGCAGCGTCATGGAGGCCTCATCCAGGCTTTTGTCGATCTGCGACAGCGAGGCAATGCCGGAGCGAACACCCACGGGCATGTTGCGAAAAATAAAACAAATCACCAGAATCGCAGCAGTGCCGGTCAATTCGAACGGCGGGACGTTGAAGCTCACAATGTAGCTCACGCCGATCACCGTGCCGGGTATCGCAAAGCTTAAAAGTGTGCCAAATTCAAATGCTTGCTTACCCCAAAATTGCTGTCGTGTCAGCAACCAGGCCGTCAACAACCCGATAGCCGCGGTCAGTGGCGCTGCGATCAAGGAAATGGTTAAGGTCGTGCCCAGGCTGCTCCAAGCGGAACCGGACCAGATCAGGCCGTGCTGTGACCACAACACGCCAAAGCCGCTAAGGTAGTGACGCAGCGTGAATGACCAATCGCGCCCCCACAGTTCAACAAAGCTGCCGTAAACGATCAGGCAATAGACCACCAGCGTAAAGCCGGTCCAGGCCAGCGTGGTGACGATTGCCGTGCGGCGCACCCAAGTGGGCAGCGGTGGGTGGGTACCGCTGTCGCCCTTGCCGCTGATGGTGATGTAACGCTTCTTGCCCAGCCAAATGTTCTGGATGAAAAAAGCAGCGACGGTGAAAACCAGCAGGATCAACGCCAGGGTGGCTGCGCGCCCCATATCGTTTTGCGAGCCGACGATGGCGAAGAAGATTTCAGTCGACAGTACGTTGAAATTGCCACCCAGCACCAGGGGGTTGCCAAAATCGGCCATGCTCTCGATGAACCCAATGAGAAACGAATTCGCCAGGCCCGGGCGCATCAAGGGCCAGGTGACAGTTTTAAAGGTTCGCCAGGCGTCGGCCCGCAGCGTCTGTGAGGCCTCTTCCATGGACGGGCTGATGGCTTCGACCACGCCAATGAGCACCATGAAGCTAATCGGCGTAAAGGCCAGCAATTGCGCGAGCAAGACGCCGTTAAAGCCATAAACCCAGCGCGTGGGCTCAATGCCAAGCCATTGGGCCACGGTTTGGGTGACCACGCCCGATAGCCCGAACATCAGGATCACCGACAAGCCGATGACAAAAGGCGGCGTGATGATGGGCAGCAAGGTGAGCGCCCGCAGCGCTGGCTTCATGCGTGTGTTGACCCGCGTCATGACCAGCGCGAAGGCCAGCCCTAGCACGGTGCTTAGCACGCCGACTGCCACGGCAAGCGCCAGAGAGTTCCATGCCACACCGCATTGTCCTGAGCCGCTTAGGCACTGCAGTCGCCAGATCTTGCTGTCTTGCAATCGGTCCACAATGGCCTTCCATGCCAGCCCTGTGTCGGTCTGGAAGGCCGAAAAAAGCATTTGCATGACCGGCACAAAAATGAACAGCGCGACTAAGCTGATGATCACAGCCAGGCTGCCAGCCACAAACGGATCGACGCGAACGACCCCGCTGGCCGACAACCCCCAGGCCAGGCAGGCAAGCAAGACCATGGCCCAGACGGTGGCGCCAACGCCCAGACCATACTGGCGTTGGCCAAGCTCGCCAAAGGTCGCCTTCAGTGTTTCAAAGGACCAGCCATTGAGGCCAATGGCATACCCCTGCGCGAGCAGGTAGACCAGGCCCAGGGCCCCGAGCAGGCCGACCAGGCTGCCACGGTGTTTTTTCGGCAGGGGCAGCACAGTACTGCCTGCCAGTCCCAGGGTGATCAACAGCAAGGGCCAAAGCCACTGGTTCTGGCCCTGCACCACCAGCCAGAGCAAGGGTGCACCGCTGGCCTCCCAGGGAAAACCCTGGAGCCAGCCAAAGCTCCAGAACCCATCCTGCAGCATGTACCAAGGCAAACATGCCAAGGCCAGCAGGCCTAAAAAAACAGGCCCCACCATGGGTGAGGCCG
>JAURGS010000323.1 GCA_030833685.1 Rhodoferax sp.
ACCATGGCAAGCGTCTCCAAGGGCGTCATGGAGTCGAACAACTGGCTGATTTGGAAGGTTCGCACCATGCCGCGGCGAACACGCTCATGCGGTGAGAGCTTGCTAATGTCCTTGCCAGCCAATTCGATTGCGCCCGATGTGGGCTGTAGAACACCGGTCAACAGATTGATCAAGGTGGTCTTGCCAGCCCCATTGGGACCAATCAAGGCGTGGCGCGCACCTTGCTGCAAATCCAGGCTGACATCGTCGGTGGCTGTGATGCCACCAAAGCGTTTGACCAGATTTTTGGCTGAGAGGGCAGGCTGGCGCGTCATAGATTTGCTCCGGCACCTCGCCACCATCGCCAAGGCCTGATCAGCCGGTCGCGTCCGACACTCACCAGGATCACCAGGAACAAACCAATCCAGAATGTCCAGTATTGGGGGGTGATGCTGGAGATGGTGTCTTGCATCAGTTTGAACACAATGGCTCCGGCCACACCACCATAGAGCCATCCGACCCCACCGATCACCAGAATCAGCATCACATCGGCGGAGCGGTGAAATTCAAACAAATCCAGCGACGCAAAGCTGGTGGTTTGGGCCATCAAGGCCCCAGCAGCACCGGCACCGGCTGCTGCGACGGTGTAAATCACGGCCAGCCGCCGGCTGACCGGGATGCCAACTGCCATCGCTCTCAAGGGGTTGTCTCGAACCGCCATCAGCGTGGCCCCAAAAGGGGAGTGGACCAGCCGGCGCATCAGGATAAAGATCACGATCAGCACGAGCAACGAGTAAATCGATGCAACCTGCCCGTACAAATCAAACTGGAAACGACCCACCAGCGGCCCCATCACAACACCTTGCAAACCATCGGCCCCGCCTGTCAGATCAGAAAATTTATTGGCCAGCTCCATCAGGATTAAACCCACGCCTAGCGTCACCATCAGCCGGGTAAGGTCAGTGCCGCGCAGAATGGTTGCACTGCAGACAGCGCCAAGAAGCGTGGCGGTGGTGATGCCCACGGCAAGGCCTAGTAGCGGGTCTGGCATCACATGCTTGGCAAACAAGGCGGCGCTGTACGCTCCCATGCCAAAAAAGGCGGCATGTCCGAGCGAGACAATCCCGGTGTAACCGAGGATCAGATCCAAAGAGACCGCAAACAGCGCCACGATGGCGATTTCGTTGATGATCAGTGCGTGATCCTTCAACAAGAACGGTGCTGTGAGGGCCAGCGCCCACACAACATATTCCAGTGGGCGGTAACGCGACTTCAGATAAAGCGGCGAGTGGTTCATGACTTGGCGCCCTGGCGAATGAAAAGACCCTGGGGACGCCAGACCAGGATGATGATCATCACGCTGTAAACGATAAATGCGCCGAGCTTGGGTATGTAGTACTTACCGGCGACATCGGCCACGCCCAATAACAGAGCGGCGAGCAGCGGCCCGGTGATGCTTGAGGTGCCACCGACGGCGACCACAATCAAAAAGTAAATCATGAATTTCAAGGGAAAACTCGGGTCCATGCCCAGCACCTCGGCGCCGAGTGCGCCACCGAGCCCGGCAAGGCCTGAGCCCATGGCAAAAGTGCCCAGAAAAACCAGGTTCACATTGATGCCCAGACCCGCTGCGACGCGCTGGTCATCCACAGCGGCGCGTAATTGGCTGCCAAAACGGGTGCGCGACAGGCCAAATTGCAAGGCAATGGTTAGCACTGCACAAACGGCAATGATGAACAGCCGGTAGTGCCCCATACCCAAGCGCCACTGACCTTGCCCAATTTCAGTTCGTCCTTTAAGCCATTCTGGCAATTGCATGATTTGCTGGCTGGAGCCGACAAAATAGTCCACGCTAGCCACTGCCATGAAGGTCAGGCCAATGGTAAAAAGCACCTGGTCCAGGTGCGGCTTTTTGTACAACGGCCGGTACAAGGTGGGCTCCAGTACTGCACCGAGCAGGGCTGGAATGAGAAATGCCAGGGGTAAGCAAACCAGGAACGGCACACCCCACTGTTGCATCAAAAGGATGGTGATGTAACCACCAGCCATTGCGAAAGCGCCATGGGCCAGGTTGATGAAATTCATCAGTCCCATCGTGACCGACAGGCCAACGGCCAGGATGAACAACAGCATGCCGTAAGCAATGCCATCAAACAGAATGGTCAGCATGGGTGCAATAGAGTCGATGAATAAAGCCCGGCGCCAGTGGTTCGCACAGAGCGAACGCCGGCGTTCGGGCTTATGGGAGACACAGGTTTAGTTCACGCCTTACTGCTTGCCCGGGTCTTTGACGTCCTTTATGACATCGAATTCAACGTTGTGCAGTTCACCGTCTTTGCGCTCGACTTTGCGCAGGTAAATGTTTTGCACGACATCGCGGGTTTGCGCGTCAATAAACATTGGGCCGCGTGGGCTTTCAAAGATTTGGCCTTTCATCGCAGCCAGCAGTGCGGTGCCATCGCCTTT
>JAURGS010000324.1 GCA_030833685.1 Rhodoferax sp.
AATCCCCTACACAGACTTCCCAATGCATGCCATTTCACTTTATGCCTGCTGGGACGGAGAGCACTGGGTCATCATGTTGCCTAGCGAGTATTGACCTGACTTGGGCCAGACTGGATGCTGTGAAATCCGAATTGAGCCCATAGCAGCCAACGCGCATCTTGCGCGTTCAGAGCTCGAACTTCGGTCTTGATCACTTGGCTGCGGCCTCGAACTTGTGCCCGAACTGATGCTTGGTAAGTGTGCATCATGTACTTATCACCTGAAAGAAATCAGGGCGAACAAAAAGACAGCTAGCTTTGTGACCGTCATATTTCAGTTCAAATATTTGATGAGCGTGCCTCGGCGTCACGCAACCTGATCAAATCTGCCGCTGTCAATTCAACGTTCTTACCCTCTACGTCCACAACGATACCGGTGTTGGTTTTGATGGCAAGGTCTTGAGCCGCAAAAGCTGCACGTTCCATGGCTGCGTAGGAACCAGCCAAATCTGGATCTAACTTTCATGAATCCAAGCCGACGCCCCGGATGATGAAAGAAACTTGAGGGTGGAGGTGCAGGGGTAGAAGTCGAGAAAATTCTTTGGGGCTGGCACCCCGATATCTAACTTGACTCACCCACACCGACTCGTACCCCGAATTGACTCCACCGGTTTTACCGATGAGATCTCACGTTAAACAGGGCTGCCGGGCGCAAGCCTGGACAAGCAATTTCGGTGGGGTACCCCGGCACCTCCAGTTTTGAAGTTTACCTTTCAACTGGAGGATATCGATGGAACTTACCCCCATCTACAAGCGCGTGATTGGCCTGGACGTGCACCAAGCCCAGATCAGCGGCTGCGCCATCGTGGAGCAAGCTGATGGCACTGTTACTGTTGAGCGACGCGAGTTCGGCGGCTTCAAGCGCGACCGCAAGGCGCTGGCCGAGTGGGCGCACTCGATCGGCCCGGATGTGGTTGTCATGGAGAGCACCGGCATTTACTGGAAGAGTCCATTTGCAGCGTTGGAGTCGGTTGGCATCGTGGCTTGGGTGGTCAACGCCCGTCACGTCAAGGCGGTGCCGGGTCGCAAAACCGATGTAGCTGATGCCCAGTGGCTGGCCACACTGGCGCGCGCCGGACTGCTGCGAGCCTCATTCATTGCCAAAGCGGACCTGCGCAGCCTACGCCACATTGCCCGCCAGCGGCAAAAGCTCGGGGGCATGCTCGCCAGCGAGAAGAATCGGCTGCACAAACTGCTCACTGATGCGGGTATCCGCTTGGGCGTGGTGGTCTCTGACTTGCATGGTCAGTCAGCACGCGCCATGGTGAAGGCCTTGATCGCGGGCAAAAGCGTGCCCAACGTATTGAGCCTGGCAAGCAATCGCCTGCGTGCCAGCCGGGAAGACATCTTTGAGGCTTTGCAGGCCGAAGAAATCACACCAGCACATCGCTTCGTTCTCACCGAGATCATGGCGCATATCGAGGAGCTCGAGGCGCGCATGGCCCGCTTTGACTTGGAGTTGCTACGCTCTTTGCGGGATGCGGGTTATGAGATGCCTTTGCAACTGTTGCAAACTCTGCCCGGCATTGATCTGATGGGAGCCGCCATGCTACTGGTTGAGATCGGTGCCGATATGAGTGTGTTTGGCAGTGCCCAGCGTCTGGCCTCCTGGGTGGGCATGTGTCCGGGCAACAACGAGTCCGCAGGCAAGCGCAAAAGTGGGCGTATCAGAAAAGGCAACGCCTGGGTGCGTCGGCTGTTGTGCGAGTTCGCGCAAGCTGCCGGGCGCAGCCGCTGCGCACTCAAAGACAAATTCCAGTCCCTCAACGTGCGTAAGGGTCACAAACGATCCATCGTGGCGCTGGGGCACAAGATGCTGCGCACGATCTATGCGATGCTGAGCAAAAAAACGCACTACGTGGACAAAACGGTGGACTACGAGGCATTGATGGTGGCGCGCAATGCGCCGCGCTGGCTGCAGATGTTGGTCAAGCACGGCTACGTGCCTGCTGTGGCCTGATTTACTGACTCGTCGAACTTGTCAATTCTTGCTGATGGCTTGGTGAGGCCAGGGTTTCACTCGCCTAGATGCGCCGTTCTTTCACGTTAAGCTGGGCCACACATCCCGATCAACATCCAGCATTGCTGAAGGACGACCCAAGGCAACCCCATAACGATGGATGCCGACACAGGAGTTTCAATCCACGCCCGGCATCAATGCCGGGCGATGCCATTCGCCGCCAAGTTCACGCCAGCACTCCAGGTTCGCGCTCAACGTCAACCAGCAGGGTGTCCTTGTCCAGCTGCAAAAAGGTTTCGGGGGTGGTGATGTGGGGCGTGCTGAGCAGTTGCACGGCCTCAGCTCCTTCAATGTTGGCTTATGGATCCGGTTCGAACAAGTTGGCCCGCGCCTGCCATCAGGCCACACTGGCGCGGGCAGTAGTGCCAATGCTGCAGAGCAGA
>JAURGS010000325.1 GCA_030833685.1 Rhodoferax sp.
TCACCCATGAGGAGCTCAGTGTTGCCTCTCAAGACGGTCAATGGCGTGCGCAGTTCATGAGAAGCGTGGGATATAAAACGCCTTGATTTGTGGACATGGTCTTGTATGGTCCGATGTTGGTGTTTGTACAGATCCACAAAACCATCAAACTCTTTGAAAGGACTCTCGACATCCAAGGGTTATCCCTGATAAGACGCGCTGCTCTAGGTGGGGAATTTGGCACATTACGGTTTTGTAACCTGGATCGGTCTAAATCGTCAGAGACTCCGCGGCGGCTTCGTCAACGTCCTTTGGCGAGGCCGTGGGAGGTCAGCGGTTCAAATCAACGAGGCCGGCTTAAGGCTACTGGATTGCAGCAAGCCAGTAGTTTTAAGCCCTGTTGAGTTCGCATCATTGGCATCGGGGACGAGCGGCGACTTTTGAGCTTGGCGTCTTCGCTGCGGCGTAGAGGCAATACAAGCCACCCCAAGCGGCACCTCAAGCCTAGGGATAACCCTTGAATGCAGCTATTTAGAGGCCCAGATAACAGGTTTGTAATCTTTGCCTGGGCAGTTTTGCCTTACATTCTTGCCTCAGAGGTCTAGGGCTCAAAGCTCAAAGCTCAAAGCTCTAAGCCTCTTGGATGTCTAATCCTTTTTCTGCATCTGTTTTGCCCTGACGGGCAAACCCCTTGCCCTAAAAGTTTCAGACCAGACTAACCGAATTTTGTAGGTGAGTTTATGGTTGAGCAGGCAAGGAGGTGCAGGCCTCCCCATTTGTTTGTTTTGCGTGTGCGCTTGGCTGCCTTGCGCCTGTGCGCCTTGCTTCTGGGCGTCTTGGCGCCAGCTGCGCTGTTGCTGCCCCAAGCTGCGCATGCCCAGTCCGCGGCCCCCACAGCGGGCTCTATTCTTCAGCAAAGCAGCCAGCCCGCAGCCTTGCCCCGGGCCCCGGGTGAGGTCATCAAGCTGCCCGCACCCCAGGTGCAGGCGCAGCAGTCGGCCACCAGTGTTCCCCTGAAGCGGCTCAACATCGAAGGCGCCAGCTTGGTGCCTGTGCAAAGCTTGCTCGAGCTGGTGCAAGACCTGGTGGGTGCGCACAGCACCCTGGGTGGGCTAAACCAGGCTGCCCAGCGCATCACCCAGCGCTACCGCGCCCAGGGCTACGCGCTGGCCTACGCGTACCTGCCGGCGCAGACCATCACACAGGGCGTGGCCCGCTTGGTGGTGGTTGAGCCGCGCTATGACCAGATTGTGCTCAAGGGTGCAAGCCGCCTGGGGCCTGCGCAGGCGCTGCAAACGCTTGGGGTGCAAACGGGCAGCCCGGTTGAGCAAGCGGCCTTGGAGCGTGGCTTGCTGCTGCTTAACCAAACCCCCGGTGTTCGGGTGCAAGGCACGCTGCTGCCCGGTGCTCAGCCCGCCACCAGCAGCCTGAGCCTGAGCCTGAGTGATACGCCCGTGCTCAGCGCCAGCCTGAGCGCAGACAACCACGGGGGCAGCGCCACGGGGCGCAGCCGCATGCTGCTCAACGCCAGCGTGAACAACCCATCGGGGCGCGGCGAGCAGCTGGCCTTTAACGCTATTACCAGCGAGCAAGGCTTGCTGCACATGGGCGGCTTTAACCTGGTCTCGGGCGACTTGCGCGATGGTCTTAGGGCCAGCGCATCGGGCTCGCGCACCCGCTACGAGCTCGGTGGCGCCTTTGCCGCGCTGGCCCAAAGCGGCACGGCCAGCCAGTCGGGCCTGGCGCTGAGCTACCCCCTCATACTCACACCTGCGCGCACCCTGGGTCTTCGCCTGGAGCTTGGCCAAAGCCGCTTTGCCACCAGCAGCGCCACTATCGACAAGCGATCGCACACCAACACCGTGCGCCTGACGGTCTCGGGCGCGCGCAGCGACGCTGATGGCGCTGGCCAAGTCGCTGGGGCCTTGAGCATTACCGCGGGGCGCCACAGCCTGGACTCGGCCCAGGCCGAGCTCGATGATGCTGGCCCTGGCACTGCGGGGGGCTTTAGGGTGGCGCAGCTGCAGCTGCAGCGCGAGCAGCCCCTGGCGCAAAGCCTGCCTGGGCTGCGCTTGCAGCTTAGCGCAAGCGTGCAGCTGGCAAGCAAGAACCTGGAGGCCGCGCAAAAGTTCTACCTCGGTGGGGCCGCTGGCGTGGCTAACCTGCCTGCCGCAGAGCTCGGTGGTGATGCAGGTGCGCTGGTGCGCGTGCGCCTGGCGCGCGCTTTGAGCTCACCTTGGCCGGGCAACTTGCAAGGCGCAGTGCTCTTGCAAAGCGGTGTGGTTCGGCTCAACCACAGCGACTTCAGCGGTGCGGCCACACCCAACCGTCAGCGCGCCTCAGCCGCTGGCCTGGAGTTGGTCTACCAGCACAGCAGCGCCCTGAGCGCGCAGCTGGCTTACTTGCAGCGCATTGGCGCCAAGCCCCAGAGTGCCTCTGAGCAGCGCCATGCGGCCT
>JAURGS010000326.1 GCA_030833685.1 Rhodoferax sp.
AGTTCTCCATGACCGCGCCTACCATCGCCCAAAAATCACCCTACGCCGTTGCTGTTGAAGCGGGCAAGACCTACTGGTGGTGCGCCTGCGGCAAAAGCCAGAAGCAGCCGTTTTGTGACGGCTCGCACAAAGGCAGCGAGTTTTCACCCAAGCCCTACAAAGCCACAGAGTCCAAGACGGTCTATTTCTGCGGTTGCAAACATGCCAAAGAAGGCATCTTGTGCGACAGCACGCACCGCAGCCTCTAAGGCTTGTGCGGCGCCGGGCTAGCCGGCCATAAACTCACATTGAGAAAGCGCCGCACCAGGCGCCGTCCCGGTAGTCAATGCGTACTTTTTTAGGTGCCAGGCGGGTCGCCTGCGGCATCTCGATTTCAGTCTCTGGCTGGCGACCGAGTTTTTCCGCCTCTTGCGGGCTGCAGGCTGTGGAGGTCACCGGCCGGAAATAAACACAGAGCCGATCGGCCGCACGCACGGCTTGCAATTGCCCGCGGGGGTGGTCGCGGAAATGCAAAAACTTTTTCACCAAACATGAAAAGTACAGCTCGAGCTCCACGTACAAATCGCCCGTGCGCAAAGTCAGAGCGCGTTGCGCCGCCGAGGTCCACTCGACCTCGAGATCGCGACCATTGATCTGCACGGTTCGGGTATGGTTTCGTTGAAACATCTGCCTGTCCTTTTCAATCACTGGAGCCAACGCGCGCCCCAGAAGTCACCGCCTCAGATGGCAACTTGCTGGCGCAGCCAGTCGGCGCACAGCCGCACAGCCACGCTGGCCTCGTCAATCACTGCACCCATGCCAATAAAGCCGTGAAGTTGGCGCGAAAAGTCAATATAGCTTACACGGTTTCCTGCCGCTGCCAGGGCATCCGCGTAGAGGCGACCCTCATCATGCAATGGGTCGTAGCCGGCAGTGAGCACCAGCGCCGGTGGTAGGCCCTTGAAATCCTTGGCCAACAGAGGCGATGCCCGCCAGTCCGCATAGTCGGCTTCATCCAGGTAGTGGTTTCGAAACCAGGCCATGTCGGCTGCCGTGAGGGTGTAGCCACTGCCCATGGTCTGGTAGGACTCGGTATTGGCCCGCTGGTCAGTCACCGGGTAGATCAGCAGCTGCCCGGCCAGTTTGACAGCGCTGGCGCGCAGCGACAAAGCTACCACTGCGGCCAGATTGCCGCCCGCGCTGTCGCCACCCACCACCAAACGGCTTGCATCCACAGCCAAGTCCTGCGCATGCGCGGCCAGGTAAGACGTTGCGGCCAAGGCATCATCAACCGCAGCACCAAAACGATGCTCGGGTGCCAAGCGATAGTCCACTGCAAACACCGCTGCGCCAGACAAATCGCTGAGGTCCCGGCACAACACGTCATGGGTTTCCAGATCACCGATGACCCAACCACCACCATGAAAATACACCAGAGCCGGTAGCACTGCATGTGCATCGGTGCCCAGCGGCCTGTACTCACGCAGGCTCAGCCGTCCTGCTGGCGAGGCCACATCCAAGTCGCGCACCAGCGCCATCTCACGCGCGGGTGGCTGGGTTGGTTTGCGGATGGTTCGATAAGCCAGGCGCGCCTGCACCGGCTCCAGGCTGGTCGGCCTGGGCAGCCCCGAGGCCACCGCCTTGTCGATCACGGCCTGAGCCTGAGGGTCAAGTTTCATGTTGCTAGCCCAATGGTGTGTCGAGAAACCGTCTGAAGCGCTTGGCAGGCCTGGCCTACACCACGTCGTAGTGAAAGCGTTTGACCTTGGCCATGTTGGTGCCCTCAATCCGAATCAAGCGAGTGGGCGCCTCGCGTTTGGGTGAATGCAAATCGCCCTCGTTGTACACATGCGCAACACCTGGTGTCAGCGTATAGGTCCGGGTATGACGCACCTTGCCGGGCTTGTCGGCGCTGGCGGCTTCGAGCAACTCGTAATCGCGCATCTCGGTTTCACCGCGCGCCTGGCCGTAGATGGCCCAGGAGTGCGCATGGTCATGCGCACCGCTGGTTTTGGCGTCGAGGTAGTTGTGCGCCAGGATGCAAAACCCGAGCTCAGGGTCCTCGTACAGCATAGTCCTCTCGCCAATCGGACCCGCAAAAACCGCCTCCACAAAGCTGGCGTCATGGAGAAACTTCTCAAGCAGCGTCGCCACCTTCTGGCGACCAGCCGCTCCGGGCTGCGCCTTAATCGCCTCGCGGCACTGGGCGGCAAACTGATCGAGCGTGTTTTTCATGCAGGGTCACTCCTATGCGTGCAAACAATGTAGCGCATTGTGCCCAGCTTCGCGGCGTAGCGTGGCGCAAAACCTGGGGTGCCCGGGCTCCAATACCGAACTTCGCGTCAGGTCTGTTGTGACATCCATGTGTCGGTAATATGGCGCAAAATCGGCGCTAAGCTGCGGTCAAGTTGAAGAAACGGATGTCCCCATGAAGCCCCACTACAA
>JAURGS010000327.1 GCA_030833685.1 Rhodoferax sp.
GAGCTTCTGGCCTGGCTGAAAAGCCATAGCGCCGCACACAGCCTGATTTGGCTATGCACCAACCCAGACTGGCAGGCCCAGGTAGAGGCTATTCGCAAGGCGCAGCCCGAGGCGCGCTGGGTGGTGTTGTCCAACTCGCCGCAGTCCCAGGAAGGTCTGGTGGCCCTGGAGGCTGGTGCGCGTGGCTACACCCACGCGCATGCCGTCCCGGCACTGTTGCAAGAGGTTGCGCTGGTGATTGAGCATGGCGGGCTGTGGGTTGGCCCTGACCTGCTGCAGCGCCTGGTCAAAGCAACCCATCAGGCGCTCAGTCAACGCGCCAACCCCGAACAACAGGCAGCCCGTACCGTGAGCAAAGCTGCTGTTCTGTCGTCGCTATCTTCCCGCGAGGCAGAAGTCGCCCGGGCGGTGGCGTCAGGGCATTCCAACAAAGAGGTTGCCGACATGCTGCACATCTCAGAGCGAACGGTCAAGGCGCATCTGGGTAAGAGTTTTGAAAAACTAGGGGTGCGCGACCGCCTGCAACTCACGCTGCTGCTGGCCGGTGAGCAACCCGCAAAGGTCCAATCATGAATAACCCAGCCAAATCTGCCACTGGCGACGGCAATGGCGTTAACCCCGCCGACGAGCTGATCCAGTCCGACGCCGACATGGTGCGCGTTCTTGAAGACCTGATCGACGTCTTGATCGACCGCGGCGTGATTCAGTTCACGGACCTGCCCAAGCCCGCACAGGCCAAGCTGCTGCAGCGCAAAGAGACGCGCGCGACCCTGTCCAACCGCCTGGACCTGATTGGTGACGACGAAGCCGGCCTGATTTAGGCCGACTTGAGACAAACTCTGTTCAAGCGCACTTGCCTGGCCAAAGACGCAGATTGATATAGCGCGGGCTCTTTGGGCGCCACCTTGCCGATTGACACGCTAACAAAGGAAGACGGCCGGGTTTGTCCGAAACAAAAAGCGGCCGTTTTCGTATAGACTGTTCGGCCCAACCTTGACGGGCGCCAGCCCAATCAAAGAAAACCTTTTATGGAGACCCTCATGAACACTCGTCGAAGCATGACGCTCGCAGTCCTTGCGCTAGGCGCGAGCCTGGCTCTGGGAACCGCGCAGGCGGCCGACCCCATCAAAATCGGTGCTGTCGCGCCCAAAACTGGCGGGCTCGCTGGTGGCGCTGCCGTCACCCAATGGCCATCCATCAAACTCTGGGTCGCCGACGTCAATGGCCGTGGCGGCCTCAAAATGAAAGACGGCAGCAAGCGCATGCTTGAGCTCGTCGAGTACGACGACCGCACCAACCCGGGCGAAACCATCAAAGCTGTGGAGCGCCTGGCAACCTTGGATAAGGTTGACTTCATCGTCTCCCCCTATGGCACTGGGCTGGTGCTGGCATCAGCGCCGGTCTTTGCCAAATATGGATACCCCCAAATCGCGGTTAGCGCCATCACCGACAAGACTGCAGAGCTAGCCGCGCGCTACCCAGGCATCTTCTTCACCCTGGGCACCACCACCGCCTTTGCACAATCGGTCGCAGACATCCTGTCCAAGATGGTCAAAGAAGGCAAGATTGGCAAGCGCGTGGCCATGGTTAATGTGGCTGACGCCTTCGGAATTGAGTTGGCAACTGCGGCGCGTCCCATCTTTGCCAAGGCCGGCCTGGAAGTCGTGTACGACAAGTCTTACCCTCTGGGCACGCAAGACCTTGCCCCGGTGGTTAAGGGCGCCAAAGCTGCAAACCCGGATGCGTTTGTGGCCTGGTCATACCCACCAGACACCTTCGGTCTGACCGAATTGGCCAAGATTGAAGGCCTGAATGTGAAAGCCTATTACACCGCTGTGGCTACCTGCTTCCCAGCCTTCGCTGGCAAGTTCCAGGCCAGTGCAGAAAACGTGCTGGGCGCCGGTGGTATCAACGTGGACTCCCCCGAGATGGCTGGCTACTACGAGCGTCATCAAAAAGTAACTGGTGTGGGCGCAGATTACTGGGCAGGCCCGGTGACCTATGCCAGCCTGCAAGTGCTGGAGCAAGCCATTGAAGCGGTTGGCAGCACAGACCGCAAGGCCGTGACTGAACAAATCAAACAGGGCTCGTTCAAAACTGTTCTTGGTGACTGGAAGTTCAAGAACCAGGTCATTGAGCAATTCTGGACGGTTGGTCAGTGGCAAGGCGGCAAATTCGTTGGCGTGGCCTCTACCGGAAAAAGCGGCGAAAAAGCAGTCAAGCTGAAATCGGGCTGGTAAACCAAGCAGCCGCCGCCTCCTGTCGGGACAAAAAGAGTCGTTTATCGACTCTTTTTGTTTCCAGAAAAGCACTGCCCCATGGACACCCTCATCATTGGCCTTCTGCTAGGCGCCACTTACTGCCTGATGGCTCTGGGCCTGACGCTGCAGTACGGCGTGGCGCGCATCATGAA
>JAURGS010000328.1 GCA_030833685.1 Rhodoferax sp.
AAAACGACACCGCATCCGTGGACGCCTTCACGCGCGACCTGGCCGGCTTTTCTAAAGCGGATGCGGCGCACTTTGACGCCTTGCTGCACGGCTGCGCCCAGCAGTGCGCTGCGCTCGACGGTCTGATCACACCGCTCTTGGATCGCAAGCTCGAAGAGGTGTCCCCCATCGAACGCGCAACGATGTGGATCGGCGCCTACGAGTTACAGCATTGCCTGGATGTGCCGTGGCGTGTGGTCTTGAATGAATGCATCGAGCTGGCCAAAGAGTTCGGCGGCACCGATGGGCACAAATATGTCAACGGTGTGCTCGATGCACTGGCCAAGAATCTGCGCGCTGCCGAGATCGCCAGAGACCAAGGGCCAAACAGCGCATGAAGATTTCCGAACGCGCCCAAGGCATTGAGCCGTTCTACGTGATGGAGATCGCCAAGGCAGCCGCGACCTTGGCCCGCAAGGTGGAGCTGAGCGACAAGCCGATGATTTTTTTGAATATCGGCGAACCTGACTTCACTGCACCCCCCTTGGTGCAGGAGGCAGCCCAACGCGCTATCCGCTTGGGGCACAGCCAATACACACCAGCGTTGGGCTTGATGCCGCTGCGCGAGCGCATCAGCGATTGGTACGAGCAACGCTTTGGACTGAAGATTGCGCCTGGGCGTGTGGTCATCACGGCTGGCGCATCAGCGGCCCTGCAACTGGCCTGCCTGGCGCTGGTCAACCCCGGCGACGAAGTCCTGATGCCAGACCCCAGTTATCCCTGCAACCGGCACTTTGTGTCGGCGGCGGATGGGCGCGCAGTGCTGGTGCCCACCACAGCGCAAGAACGCTTTCAACTGAGCGCTGAAAAAGTGAAACAAGCCTGGGGACCCAAGACGCGCGGGGTCTTGCTGGCCTCGCCATCAAACCCCACCGGGACTTCGATTGCCCCCGACGAACTCAGCCGCACACACCAGGCTGTCAAAGAGCGCGGTGGCTTTACCCTGGTCGACGAGATTTACCTGGGGCTGAGCTATGAGGAGCAGTTTGGCCACAGCGCACTTGCGCTGGATGAGGACATCATCAGCATCAACAGCTTCTCGAAATACTTTGGCATGACCGGCTGGCGCTTGGGGTGGCTGGTCGCGCCCGAGGCTCTGGTACCGGTGGTGGAAAAACTGGCTCAAAACCTGTTCATCTGCCCCAACGCGATCTCACAACACGCCGCCCTAGCCTGCTTTGAAGCACAAAGCCTTGCCGTTTACGAGGAGCGCCGAGCCGCTTTCAAGGCCCGGCGGGACTATTTCATTCCGGCACTGGAGGGCGTTGGGCTGCACGTGCCGGTGATGCCCGATGGTGCTTTTTACGCCTGGGCTGACTGCCGCCAGGCCTGCGCGCGGCTGCAGATCAACAACAGCTGGGATTTTGCGTTTCACCTGATGGAGCGCCACCACCTGGCGGTCACGCCAGGGAAAGACTTCGGGCCCAGCCACGCGGGCAATTTCATCCGTTTCTCCACAGCCAACGCCATGGGTCAGTTGCAAACCGCCATCGAGCGCCTTCGCTCCGAACTGGCATGAGCACCGACCTGACCCATACCTGGCCAATTCGGGTCTACTGGGAAGACACCGATGCCGGTGGCATCGTCTACTACGCGAACTACCTGAAGTTTTTCGAGCGCGCCCGCACCGAATGGTTGCGTACCCTCGGCGTGAACCAACAAGCGCTACGTGAGCAAGTTGGTGGTATGTTTGTGGTGCAAGAGGCCCAGGTACGCTTCCTGCAAAGCGCCCGACTGGACGACGCGCTTTTGCTTAGCACCAGCATCACCGAGCGTGGCCGAGCCTCTATGCGCCTGTTGCAGCAATGTTGGCTGCCAGGCGCCAACCAACCCCGCCTTTTGTGTGAGGCGACAATCCGAGTCGGCTGGGTGAACAGCGCAAGTCAAAAGCCCGGCAGAATCCCTCAAGCAATATTGGACACTTTGACATGACCCAAGATCTTTCCATTATTCAGCTGGTTCTGCAGGCCAGCTTGGTTGTTCAACTGGTGATGGTCTTGCTGCTGGCGATCTCCATCACCAGCTGGGCTGCGATTTTTGGCAAGTTGTTTTCACTGAAAAAAATTCGCATGCTCAATGACAAATTTGAGCGTGACTTTTGGTCGGGCAGCAGCTTGAACGACCTGTACGCTGCAGCCTCGCAAAATGCACGCTCGGCGGGCCCGATGGAACGCATTTTTGCCAGTGGCATGCGCGAGTTCCTCAAGCTGCGCGAGCGGCGTATTACCGATGGCGCCACGCTCATGGATGGCGCCCGACGCGCCATGCGCGCGAGCTTTCAACGTGAAATGGACGTGATTGAAACCCACCTCTCCTTCCTGGCCTCGGTGGGATCGGTTTC
>JAURGS010000329.1 GCA_030833685.1 Rhodoferax sp.
GAAAACGGCCGTAGCACCCCTCGAAAGGGTTAAGATTTTACTTCAAGTGCAAGGAATGAAGATGGACGGCATGGAAAAGGTCATGATGGGCTTGACCGATTTGAAAATGGTGCGCTCGGTGTGCATTCGCTAAGGGATGTGTCCGGGTCATTCTGGCTAGGTAATCAATGGCTTCTTGGCCTGGCCATATCTCACTGGCTTGCGAGGCCGCGCTGGCAAATGCTGGCGCTTTGCCTTCTGCTGGGCCCGCTTGCCCAGGCGCGAGAGGGCGTTGAGGTTGGCAAGAACTCCGTCTTTTCCAACCTGGTGCCGGCAGAAACTATTGAGCAGTCATCTGCGCAGCAGTACCGGGAACTGTTAGACAAAGCCCGGTCTCAAAAGGCCCTGGCAGGCCCAGACCACCCCGAGTTGAAGCGGTTAAGAGATATCGCTCGTCGCATCATTCCGTTTGCCATCAGCTGGAACCCCCGGGCCAGTAGTTGGCGCTGGGAAGTTAACCTGATTGGCTCGGGCCAGATCAACGCGTTTTGCATGCCGGGTGGCAAGATCATTTTTTATACCAGCATTCTGCAAAAGCTGGCCTTGAGCGACGATGAGGTGGCCATGATCATGGGCCATGAGATCGCACATGCCCTGCGTGAGCATGCGCGAGAACGTTTGGGCAAACAGGCAGCCACCAATATCGGCGCTGGCCTGTTGGGTCAGATCCTGGGGCTCGGGCAATTGGGGCAGACGGTAACGAATTACGGGGCCCAGCTGCTGTCGCTGCAATTCAGCCGTGAGGACGAGTCGGAGGCTGACCTGGTGGGCATGGAGTTGGCTGCCCGAGCGGGCTTCGATCCCCGCGCTGGGGTGACGCTTTGGCAAAAAATGTCCCAAGCCAATCAGGGTGGGCCGCCGCAGTGGTTGTCAACACACCCCTCTGGTGGAAGGCGTATTGCCGATATCGAGGCCAATTTGCCTAAAGTCATGCCCTTGTTTGAGCGCGCCAAGGCCGATGGCCAGTCCAATGGTTAAGGCTGGTCCTGAGCATCGCCTTTTTTGATCATCAGCGCTTTTTCGTACAGCGCGTTGCGGGCCTGGCCGGTGATGTCTGCGGCCAGGCGCACCGCTGTTTTCAGGGGCAGCTCGGGCAATAGCAGTTCCAGAACCCTCAGGTCGCCTTCTGACTCGGCGACGGACGTTTTGGGGGGCAGCACCAGCGCGAATTCACCCCGCAGGCGGTATGGGTCACCGGCCAGCCAAGGGGCGAATTCGAACGCGGGCATTGTCACGATTTGCTCGAATTGTTTGGTCAGCTCCCGGCCTATGGTGATGTTGCGCGCGCCCAGTGCAGCCAGCGACATCGCCAGCGCCTCGATGCGGTGGGGCGCCTCGAGCATGACGACAGCACGTTTCTCAGCAGCCAGAGCCCCAACAGCCGCTTGGCGCTCGCCCGGCTTGCTGGGCAAAAAGCCCACAAAGACAAAGCCATTGGCGTCCGAGTCTGCGTGGACGAGGCCAGCCGCGCTCAGGACAGCCGTGATGCTGCTGGCGCCGGGAATGGGAATCACCCGATGTCCGTGGGCGTGCGCGCTTGCAGCCAAGCGAGCGCCAGGGTCGCTGATGGCTGGTGTGCCCGCGTCGCTGATGTAGGCTACGCGTTTGCCCTGGGCGAGCAGTTGGACGACTGTTTGCGCAATCTGTGATTCGTTATGCTGGTGCGCAGCCAGCACCTGAGCCCTGGCTTTGTCGATACCCAACATTCGCAGCATGGCTTGGGAGTGCCGGGTATCCTCGCAGGCCAGCACGTCAGCGAGTTGCAAAACATGTAGGGCGCGCAGGCTGATATCTGCGAGGTTGCCGATTGGTGTGGCCACCATGTACAGCGCACCGCTTGGATAATCTTGCGCACTGCACGCTTGTTCGGCGGCTTGGCGCGCCAAATCAAAAGGCGCGATAGCACGGCCGGCAGGAGAATGGATCGCCATGGTTTTTCCTTTTCGCGCCTTGGGTCGAAAGACCACCACCAAAAGCTTGGGTGATGCCGGCGAAGCCCAGGCATTGGCACATTTGCAAGGCGCCGGGCTGCGACTGCTGGCGCGCAATTATCGAACGCCAGGCCGTGGCGGCGGCGAAATTGACCTGATCATGCAAGAACCTGACGGCACGCATGTGTTTGTCGAGGTCCGACGGCGTGCAGGCCTTAGCACGGGTGGCGCGGCGGCCAGTGTCAGCGCGACCAAACGAGCGCGCTTGGTTTTTGCTGCGCGGCATTACCTCATGCGTCTGGCCACTACGCCGCCTTGTCGCTTTGATGTGGTTGCCATTGATGGCGACGAGCTGACTTGGCTGAAGGCTGCATTTGAATAGGTTTTATTGACTGCGAGTGGCGATCGC
>JAURGS010000032.1 GCA_030833685.1 Rhodoferax sp.
ACGCCTCGCGGGTCGCAAAATCGCGATGGCTCAGCACATGCGTTGGCAGCGCTTGTGCCTGCGCCCAAGCCAGGCCTTTGGCCGCAGCCTGGTTGCTGATCACGCAAGCCACCCGGGCAGCCCATCGCTGCGACCATTTTTCCGCCATGGCAGCCTGGACTATGGCCGACATATTGGAGCCAGAGCCAGAAATCAGGATGACAATGTTTCGCATGTGGGCGATTATCGGTTTGGACGCGTCAGCCGGCCCGGGCACAATGTGTCAGCGTAGACTGTGATCGGGCGGCACATTGGCGCCGCGTTCGGCTTTCAACCCCATCGATGAGATTTGAAACATGCAACTGGCTTTCACCGACGAGGAATTGCAATTTCGAGATGAGATACGCCAGTGGGTACGTGCCCACTTGCCCTCGCACATCGCTCACAAAGTGCATAACGCTTTGCGCTTGAGTCGTGAGGACATGCAAAGCTGGGCCAAGATATTGGGGGCCAAAGGCTGGCTGGGTCACGCCTGGCCCCAATCCTTTGGCGGCCCCGGCTGGTCTGCTGTCGAGCGCCATCTGTTTGAGGAAGAGTGCGCCTTGGCAGGCGCGCCGCGCGTTGTCCCCTTCGGCCCGGTGATGGTCGCGCCGGTCATCATGGCCTTTGGTACTACGGAGCAGCAAAAGCGCTTTTTGCCTGGCATCGCCAGCGGCGAGGTCTGGTGGAGCCAGGGCTACAGCGAGCCCAACTCCGGCTCCGACCTGGCTTCGCTCAAATGCAAAGCAGAGCGTCAGGGCAACCACTACCTGGTCAACGGTCAAAAGACATGGACCACGCTGGCCCAGTATGGCGACTGGATGTTTTGCCTTGTCCGAACCGGCTGGGATGGAAAACCGCAAACGGGAATCAGTTTTCTGTTGATCGACATGAAGTCCCCAGGCGTGCAGGTGCGCCCCATTGTTCTGCTCGATGGCGAAGCAGAGGTCAACGAAGTTTTTTTCGACAACGTCAAGGTGCCTGTTGAGAACTTAATCGGCGAAGAGAACATGGGCTGGACCTATGCCAAATACCTCTTGGCGCATGAACGCAGCAACATCGCAGACGTCAACCGCGCAAAGCGCGAGCTCGAGCGTCTGAAGCGAATCGCCCGCCAAGAGGGGGTATGGGATAGCCAAACCGGGGGACCCAGCGCAGCGCGCTTTCGCGACGAGATTGCCAAACTCGAGGTGGATGTCGTCGCGCTGGAGATGATGGTCTTGCGCGTGTTGTCGTCAGAGCGCTCGGGCAAAAGCACGCTGGACGTGGCCGGACTGCTGAAGATTCGCGGCAGTGAAATCCAGCAACGCTACACCGAGTTGATGATGCTGGCAGCAGGTCCTTACGCGTTGCCGATGATCACTGAAGCCATGGAAGCAGGCTGGCAAGTACACGGCGGTGGCCTGAGCGGCTTTCCTGGAGGAGATGCGTGGTGTGCACCGCTGGCCGCGCAATACTTCAATTACCGCAAGACAACAATTTACGGCGGCAGCAACGAGGTGCAACGCAATATCGTTGCGCAAACAGTTTTTGGCTGAGCAGAACTATGGACTTTGATTTTTCAGAAGAACAAAACCAGCTGCGTGAGGCCGTCTCACGATGGGTTGAGCGCGCCTACACCACCGAGCGGCGCAAAGACATTTTGAGCCAGGGCGGATTTAGCCCTCAGGCCAGCCAGGAAATGGCCGCGCTTGGCCTGTATGCCCTGACCGTCGACAACCGGTATGACGGCCTGGGCTACGGCGCTGTCGAGGCCATGGTGACCATGGAAGCGCTCGGCCAAGGCCTGGTGCTCGAACCCTTGGTGCCCACCTTGATGGTCACCGCGTTGATCCAGGCTGATGCCCCAGCATCGATGCAAGAAGAAGTGCTGCCCGGTGTGGCCAGCGGTCAGCGCCTTGTCACGCTGGCGTACCAGGAACGCGGCGCACGCTATCTGCTCAACCGGTGCAGCACCCAGGCAACACTTGGCGCTTCGGGCCATGTGCTCAGCGGCACCAAGCATCTGGTCAGCCTGAGCGATCAGGCCCATACTTTCGTGGTGCCGGCACTTCTGGACGGACAGATCGCCTTGTTTTTGGTGCAGGCCGATGCGCCGCACCTTCAGCGAAGCGGCTACCAGACGCAGGACGGCAGCCGCGCCGGCGACCTTTTGCTCGACAACACACCAGGGACCTTGATTTCCCGTCAAGGGCAGGCTTTGCTGGAACTGGCCCTGGATGTGGGCATCGCCGCAGTCTGCGCGCAAGGGGTGGGCATCATGGACCGCGCCCTATCCCTGACGGTCGAATACATGAAAACCCGCCAACAATTTGGTGCACCAATTGCCAGCTTTCAGGCCCTGCGCCATCGGGTGGCCGACATGAAAATGCAAGTCGAACTGGCCCGAGCCATGAGCTACTACGCCACCCTCAAGCTCGAGGCACCGGCCGATGAGCGGCGTCAGGCGACTTCACGTGCCAAATACCAGCTGGGCCAATCGATGCGCTTTGTTGGCCAGCAAGCGGTGCAGCTGCATGGGGGTATTGGTGTGACGCAGGAGGCCATCATCAGCCATTGTTTCAAGACGCTCACGCAGCTGGAGATGACGTTTGGCGACAGCCTTCACCACCTTGGCGAGGTGTCCGAGCGGATGCAGGCTAGCGCAGGCGTTTTCAGCTAAGAAGCGTTTCCCAGCACAGCTACATCAATAGGCGCGACGAGCGTGGAACGTGCGCCATCAGAAACTCCATCTGGTCGGCCAAGATCCGTCGGTTGCACAAAATGAAGTCTTCCCACAGGCTGGGAACGTAAGGGGCATACAGCAAGGGCATGTGCGCCTGCTCAGGTGTGCGGCTGCCCTTGCGGTGGTTGCAACTTTTGCAGGCGGTAACCACATTCATCCAGTGGTCGCGGCCGTTCTGTGCGAATGGGATGATGTGTTCACGGGTGAGCTCGTTTTCTGCGTGCGCCTGACCGCAGTAAGCGCACAACTTGCGATCGCGGGCGAATAGCTTGCTGTTGGTGAGTGATGGCGTCAAGGCAAAAGGATTGATGCGCGGGACGCCCTTGGTGCCGATGATGCTGCTGACAGCAATTTTGGACTGCAGACCAGTAATGGCGTTATGCCCGCCATGAAAAACGGCGACCTCGCGCCCGGTCTCCCAGCGAACCTCTTGGGCGGCATAGTGCAACACAGCTTGCTCCAGCGAAATCCACGACTGCGGCAATCCCTGGGCTGACAGCTTCAAGACTTTCAAGATTGACCTCCTGAATATCACATCACACCCCTACCTCGTCCCGACAAATCAAGCGTGTGAGCCGGTTTTGCTGCAAAGCAGTGCAACTCAAGCGTCAAACCCAAGCGCGCCGGCAGGCTCGGAGACAATATACCCGTTTTGTGACGTCCTTCTGGATAGCGGCGCGCTTTTTTCACGGCCCATGTTGGCCTGTTGCGAATACCAAGGCATGAATATTTTCAGAGGCTTTCATCATCCGGGTGTCGCCCAGGCGTGCGCTCTGACGATTGGCAACTTCGACGGCGTACACCGCGGGCACCAGGCCATGTTGTCCTTACTCAAGGGTGAAGCGCAGCAACGCGCCATCCCCAGCTGTGTGCTGACTTTTGAGCCACACCCGCGCGACTACTTTGCCGCGGTCACCAACAACCCCAGTTTCGCGCCTGAGCGCGTGGGCACGCTGCGTGACAAACTCATTGATCTGAACGCTTGTGGGGTCGATCAAGTTGTGATCCTTCGCTTCAATCAAAAGCTGGCTGCCTTGACGCCCCAGGCCTTTATTGATGAGGTGTTGCTCAGTGGCCTGGGAGCGCGCTACGTGCTGGTGGGCGATGACTTTCGTTTTGGCCAGCGCCGCGCGGGTGACTACGCCCAGCTGGACGCGGCGGGCCTGCGTCAGGGCTTTGATGTGGCTCGCATGAACAGCTACGAAGTACACGGCCAGCGGGTATCGAGCTCCGCTGTGCGCCAGGCGCTTCGCGAGGGCCACATGCCAGAGGCTGCCAGCCTGCTAGGGCATCCGTACCGGATATCTGGGCACGTGGTGCACGGCCGAAAGCTTGGCCGAAGCCTGGGCTTCAAAACGATCAACCTTCGCTTTGACCATTGGAAGCCCGCTGCCAGCGGCATCTATGCAGTGGCCGTCAATGGTCTGGCATCCACCGTCGTGCATGGTGTCGCCAATTTGGAGGTGCGCCCCTCTTTGGACCCACGCGATGTCAATGGGGGCCGAGTTCTGCTGGAAACCCACTGCCTGGACTGGCCATCAAGCCTGGGCGACGAGGGTGGCTACGGTAAAATTGTGTCCGTGGAGCTCATCCACAAACTGCACGAGGAACGCAAGTACAACGGCCTGGATGAACTCAAGGCCGGGATCGCCCAAGATTGCGATGAGGCCCGTGCGTTCTTTGCCACTTTGCGCCACCATGACTGACCCTAAATCCGACAGCGGCAAGACCGACTACCGCAGCACGCTCAATTTGCCTGACACGGCTTTCCCCATGCGCGGCGACCTTCCCAAGCGCGAGCCGCTGTGGACAAAGCAGTGGGATGAGCAAAAGCTTTATCAAAAGCTGCGCCAGGCCCGCCAAGGCGCGCCCAAATTCGTTTTGCACGATGGCCCGCCTTACGCCAACGGCCAGATCCACATGGGTCATGCGGTCAACAAGATCCTCAAAGACATGATCGTCAAGTCGCGTCAGCTCAAGGGGCTTGACGCCAGCTACATCCCGGGCTGGGACTGCCATGGACTGCCGATTGAAAATGCAATCGAGAAAAAGCATGGCCGCAACCTGGCGCGCGACGAGATGCAGGCCAAAAGCCGCGCCTACGCCACCGAGCAAATTGCGCAGCAAATGGCCGACTTCAAGCGCTTGGGTGTGCTCGGGGACTGGGACCACCCTTACCGCACCATGGATTTCAAAAACGAGGCTGACGAGATCCGCGCCTTCAAGCGGGTGATCGAGCGCGGCTTTGTGTACCGGGGGCTCAAGCCGGTGTATTGGTGCTTTGACTGCGGCTCCAGCTTGGCTGAATTTGAAATTGAATACGCCGACAAAAAATCACAAACCCTGGATGTCGGATTTTTGTGCGCGCAACCCGAACGCCTGGCTCAGGCCTTTGGCTTGCCAACATTGAGCAAACAGGCGTTTGCGGTGATCTGGACCACCACGGCCTGGACCATCCCGGCCAACCAGGCCCTGAACCTCAACCCCGAACTGCGCTATGCGCTGGTGGACACCGAAAAAGGCCTGTTGGTCCTGGCCGAGACATTGGTGGAGAGTTGCCTGACGCGCTATGGCCTGGCCGGGCAGGTACTGGCCACCACCTTGGGCTCTGCGCTGGGGGGCATCGAGTTCAAGCACCCGCTCTCGCATGTCGACACGGGTTTTGACCGAAACAGCCCGGTCTACCTGGCTGACTACGCCACCGCCGTGGATGGAACGGGGCTGGTGCACTCTTCGCCGGCCTACGGCGTCGATGACTTCAACAGCTGTGTGTCTCATGGCATGGCCTACGAGGACATCCTCAACCCTGTGCAGGGCAATGGCTCGTATGCCGCCGACTTTCCCCGCTTTGGCGGCATGAATATCTGGAAAGCGTGTTCGGTCATCATCGACGCTTTGCGCCTGGCAGGCCGTTTGTTTGCCACCGAAAACATCACCCACAGCTACCCGCACTGCTGGCGCCACAAGACGCCGGTGATTTACCGCGCCGCGGCACAGTGGTTCATCCGCATGGACGAGGGCGTTGGCATCTTCACCAAAGACAAGGCCAGCCGCAGCTTGCGCCAGATTGCCTTGGATGCCATCGAGCGCACCAACTTCTACCCTGAAAACGGCAAGGTTCGCCTGCGCGACATGATCGCCGGTCGTCCCGACTGGTGCATCAGCCGCCAGCGCAGCTGGGGTGTGCCCCTGCCATTCTTTTTGCACAAAGACAGCGGTGAGTTGCACCCGCGCACCATGGAGATTCTGGATCTCGCCGCTGATATGGTGCAAGCAGGCGGCATTGAAGCCTGGAGCAAGGCCAGCGTCGAGTCCATCCTGGGGCCGGAAGACGCCGCACACTACACCAAGAGCACCGACATCCTGGAGGTCTGGTTCGACTCCGGCACCACGCACACCACAGTGCTCAAAGGATCACACCCGGGCTCTGGGCACAACAGCGGCCCCGAAGCGGACATGTACCTGGAGGGCCATGACCAACACCGTGGCTGGTTCCATTCCAGCTTGCTTACTGCCTGCGCCATGTACGACCGCGCACCCTACAAAGACATCCTGACGCACGGCTTCACCGTCGACAGCAAGGGGCACAAGATGAGCAAGAGCGCCGGCAACGGCGTGGACCCGCAGGAAACTGGCAAGAAACTTGGCGCAGAAATCATCCGCCTGTGGGTTGCCGCCAGCGATTACTCGGGTGATATCGCAGGCGACGACAAGATCCTGGCGCGGGTGGTCGACACCTACCGGCGCGTTCGCAACACCCTCAAATTCTTGCTCGCCAACATCAGCGACTTTGACCCCAGCGCGCATGCCGTACCCAGCAGCCAACTGCTGGAAATTGACCAATGGGCGATCAGCCGCTCTGCCCAACTGCAGGCCGACATCCTGGCGCATTACGAACGCTATGAGTTTCATCCAGTCGTTGCCAAGTTGCAGATTTACTGCTCGGAAGACCTTGGTGCGTTTTACCTGGATGTGCTCAAAGACCGCCTGTACACCACGGCGCCAGACTCACTGGCTCGGCGCAGTGCACAGACCGCACTTTGGCAAATCACCAACGCCATGCTGCGCTGGATGGCGCCTTTCCTGAGCTTCACCGCCGAAGAGGCCTGGGCGGTGCTTGGCGCCGATGGCAAGACCCCGACCGCAACGCGCGACTCCATCTTCATGGATACCTACGCGGATCAGCCACTACCAGACCTTGACCTTCTAAACAAATGGTCGCGTGTGCGCGAGCTGCGTGATCTGGTGAACAAGGAAATTGAGGTCTTGCGCGCGGATGGAAAAGTGGGCTCCTCCCTGCAGGCCACGGTACACCTCACTCTCAACGAGAGCGATCACGCGCTGCTGCAAAGCCTGGGCGAGGACCTGCGCTTTGTGCTGATCACCTCAGCCGTTAGCCTGGAGCGCGGCGCTGGCCTTTCGATTCAAGTAAGCCCGTCGCAGGCCACCAAATGCGAACGGTGCTGGCATTACCGCGATGATGTCGGACACGATGCAAGCCATCCTGGGCTGTGCCAGCGCTGCACCGATAACCTGTTCGGTCCCGGCGAAATTCGATCGGTGGCTTGATGGGCGCGCAACGCCAGAACAACGGCCTTGTGCCATGGCTGGCCTGGGCCGCTCTTGTGTTGGTTTTGGACCAGGCCACCAAGCTGTGGGTCATACAGACGTTTGAGCTGCACCAAGGCCAAGGCGTGACCTCGTTTTTTAACCTGGTGCGGGTGCACAACGAGGGCGCTGCCTTTTCTTTTTTGGCCAATTCGGGCGGCTGGCAACGCTGGTTCTTTACAGGCCTGGGCTTAGTGGCTTCAATCTTCATCGTTTGGATGCTGCGCGCCCATGGCAAGCAGAAATTGTTTGCGTTCGCGCTGGCCAGCATCCTGGGAGGCGCTCTAGGCAATGTGATTGACCGCATCGCCTACGGTCATGTCGTCGACTTTCTGGATTTTTATTACGGCGCGTGGCATTTTCCTGCCTTCAACCTGGCAGACAGCGCCATCACGCTAGGGGCCATCTGCCTGATTCTGGACGAGTTGCGCCGGGTTCGCCGTCAGCGCTAAAGCACCTCAAACCTCGCACCTGGTTTGTCCTGATGCATCTGAACGGGCAACACCCGCCCCAAGAAAAAAGGCCTGCAAAAGCAGGCCTTTTTGTTGATTAACCCCGATCGTCAAAGTGTCAGGATCGTGCAGCCGGTGGTCTTACGTGCCTCCAGGGCCGTATGCGCCTGGCGAACGTCCTCAAGCTTAAAGGTCTGGTCAATCTGAATCTTGACTTTGCCGCTGGTCACAGCGTCGAACAAGTCGTCGGCCATCATCTGCGTGGTCTCACGTGTGGCGATGTGCGTGAACAAGGTAGGCCGTGTCACATAGACCGAACCTTTGGCCGCCAGCATGTTCACGTCCACCGGATCAACCTTGCCCGAGGCATTGCCAAAAACAGCCATCAGGCCGAATGGCCGCAGGCAGTCCAGCGATTTCAGGAATGTGTCTTTGCCGACTGAGTCATAGACGGCCTTGACACCCTTGCCACCCGTGATTTCCTTGACGCGGGCCACAAAATCCTCGGTGTTGTAGTTGATGACAAAAGAGGCACCATTGGCCTTGGCCAGTTCGCACTTGGCGTCGGAGCCGGCGGTGCCAATGAGCTGCAAGCCCATGGCCTTTGCCCATTGGCAAGCGATCAAGCCAACACCGCCTGCAGCGGCGTGAAAGAGAACAAAGTCCCCCGCCTTCAATCCGCCTTGAGGCTGGGTGCGCTTGAGCAGGTACTGCACGGTCAGGCCTTTGAGCATCATGGCTGCACCGGTCTCAAACGAGATCTCGTCAGGCAGTTTGCACACAGTCTTGGCTGGCATCACGCGCAAGTCGCAGTAACTGCCGGGGGGCTGGCTGGCGTAGGCCGCGCGGTCACCCACCTTCAGATGCGTCACACCCTCGCCAACCGCCTCGATCACACCCGAGGCCTCCATGCCCAATTGCAAAGGCATCGGCAGTTTGTACAAACCGTCGCGCTGGTAGATGTCAATGAAATTCAAGCCCACTGCTTTGTGCCGGATGCGGATTTCACCAGGGCCGGGTTCACCCACCTGAACCTCGACTAATTTAAGCTCTTCGGGGCCACCGTTCTGGTCGATGCGGATGGCGCGGGAAGTCTGCTGGCTCATGTTCTCTCCTGTTGCTTTGAAAAACCGTGATGTTGCCACGAATACGATCAGCCCTCTCAGCCACGCCCCCGCTTTGCTGACAAAATGTGGGCCGGCGGTCCGGCGGCTGCCCCAGCGCAGCCCATGAGCACACCCAAAATCACCCCCACTGCCGCGCTTTTACTGACACTGGCACCTGTGCTGTGGGCTGGCAATGCCGTCCTGGGGCGCGTGGTCTCCGGCATGGTGTCTCCCATGACCCTCAATGCACTGCGCTGGCTGGTGGCGCTGATTATTTTGCTGCCCATGGCCAGTTGGGTGCTCAGGCGCGACAGCCCGTTGTGGCGCAACTGGCGGCGCATCGCAGCCCTGGCGGTGTTGAGCGTGGGCACTTACAACGCCCTGCTCTA
This sequence comes from Rhodoferax sp., assembly GCA_030833685.1. GTDB lineage: Bacteria > Pseudomonadota > Gammaproteobacteria > Burkholderiales > Burkholderiaceae_C > Rhodoferax. Next base: position 9,299 of record JAURGS010000032.1, read on the forward strand.
CCTGGCGCTGCACACCTCCACTGCGATTAACGTCACACTGGTGGCCTCGATCACACCGGTGTGGATGCTGCTCATCGGAAGGATTTTCTTTGCGCAAGCCATCAGCAAGCGCCAGTGGGCTGGCGCTGCCATGTCCATCATCGGCGTGATGGTGGTCTTAAGCCGGGGGCAATGGGCGGTGTTGGCGAGCATCCAACTGGTCCCGGGTGACCTCTACGTCTTGATCGCAGCTGCGGCCTGGGCCTACTACAGCTGGATGCTGGCGCATCCCACCACAGAGCCGGCCAGCATCCGCTACAACTGGTCGGCGTTCCTGGTTGCGCAAATCATACTGGGCATGACCTGGTCAATCGCTCTGGCTGGCGGCGAGTGGGCGCTGGGCCTGGGTCACCTCGAGGTGAACTGGACTGTTGCGCTGATCATTCTTTATGTCGCCGTCGGCCCCGCCATCCTGGCTTACCGGGCCTGGGGTGCGGGCGTGGCACGGGCGGGCCCATCAGTGGCGGGTTTTTTCACCAACCTCACACCACTGTTCACCGCCCTGCTCTCCAGCCTGTTTCTCGGAGAGCCGCCCCACTTCTACCACGCGGTGGCGTTTGTACTGATTGCTGGCGGCATATTGGTCTCATCACACCGCTAAGGTGTTATGGCCGCCAAGAGGTCAGAACGTGCCTGGGTAAGCACCGCCGTCGGCCAAGATGTTCTGACCGGTTAAATAGGCTGCCTGCTGGCTGCACAAAAACGCGCAGATGGCACCAAACTCCTGGGCATTGCCAAAGCGTTTGGCTGGGATGCCCTGGCGTCGGGCCGCAGCAACCTCATCCATACTTTTACCCGTCTTGGCCGAAGCGCCCTGCAGAGTCGTGCGCAAGCGATCGGTGTCGAATGCGCCAGGCAACAAATTATTGATGGTCACGCCTTTGGCAGCCAGTGGGCTGCGTGACAGGCCAGCGACAAATCCTGTCAAACCGCTGCGCGCGCCATTGGACAGCGCCAGCACATCAATGGGCGACTTCACCGAACTCGACGTGATGTTGATGATCCGGCCGAAACCGCGCTCTGACATGCCCGCCACCGTTGCCTTGATCAACTCGATTGGCGTGAGCATGTTGGCATCCACGGCGCGCACCCAGTCGTCCCGCGTAAAGGCCAGTGAGTCCCCGGTGGGCGGGCCACCCGCGTTGGTCACCACAATGTCAAAGTCGCGCCGTTTGGCAAACACCGCAGCACGGCCACTCTCGGTCGTGATATCGGCTGCGACATGCTCAACCGTCGCGCCTGTTGTGGCGCCGATTTTGGCTAAATCGGCTGCAGATTTTTCCAGTACCGCAGGGTCGCGCGAGACCATCACAACATGCACACCCTCAGCCACCAGCGCTTGCGCACAACCAAATCCAAGGCCTCGGCTTGCACCGCAAACCAACGCCCACTTACCCGCAATTCCTAAATCCATACGATTTCCCTTTTATTTCGACTCGCCACCATGAATCAGACCGATTCTATGAAACGCCGCGTGTCGTGACCTTGGGTGTTGCTCGACGCGTGCTCACCACGAACACGCCCGCAATGACCAATACGCTACCCGCCACCAACCAGGCTGTAAACGGCTCGCCCAGCAAAACCACGCCCATCAGAATCGTTGACAAGGGACCGACCATGCCGGTCTGCGCCGTCAGGCTGGCACCGATTCGCTCCACCGCCATCATCACCATCAACACCGGCGCTACTGTACAGACGGTAGCATTCAAGACCGATAGCCAGATCACTTCGGGTGCGACCACCGCTGCACTCATTGGGCGCAGCACGACAAATTGCAACAAACATAAGACGCAAGCCACCGTAGTGGCCAGTCCGACCAAGCGCAGCGAACCCAGACGCTTGACCAGCTCCGCGCTAAAGCTAAGGTAGACCGCGTAACTCAAGGCGCTGCCAAAAACCAGTGCCGCACCCAGCAGGGTTTGTGCACCTTCGAGCCGGATCTCGTGGCCAAACACCAGCACAACACCGCTGTAGCTGATCATCATGCCAACCGCCTGTCGGCAGCTGATCTGCTTGTGGTGCAGCACCCAGGCCAATAACAACACCAGGGTGGGGTTGAGGTACAGAATCAGCCGCTCCAGGGAAGCACTGATGTAAACCAAGCCCGCAAAGTCAAGAAAGCTTGCCAGGTAGTACCCGGCAAAGCCCAGTCCCGCCACAGCCCAGGCGTCTTGCCGGCTGAGGGGGGCTTTGCCTCGGCTGGCCCACCAACTCATGACCAGAAAAATCGGCAATGCAAACAACATGCGGTACATGATCAGCGTCACTGCATCGACATCGTAGCGGTAGGCCAATTTGATGATGATCGCTTTACCGCTAAAGGCCACAGAACCCAGCGTAGCCAAAGCCAGGCCGATAGCCAGCGACTTGGACTGCAGTTGATCGCTGTTCATGACGCCAGGGGCTTAAAGATACGGGCCCACTTGCGCGCAGGCAGATCCCATTGGCGCTCGATCTCCAGCGCGCGGCTGCTCATCAGGGCAGGCTTGGGGCCGCCTGCACTGCGCTGGGCCAGCACCACGGTATTGCCCTCGCGCGTGGGCTTGAAAGACCACAAGCTCTCAGCCCCAAAAGCAGACGCCATTTTTTCAACACTGCGCTGAAAACTCGACGCCCGGCCAAACAGATTGACCGTCATGCATCCATCCGCTGAAAGAAGACGCCGACAGTGTTCATAAAAAGAAACACTATCGAGCACCGGTGCGGCAGCCTCCTGATCGTACAAGTCCACCTGCAGGGCATCGATACGACCCCACCAGCGCTCTGATTGGATCTCCCGCGCTGCGTCGGCCAACACCACCTGCTGGCGCAAACCATCTGCGGGCAAGGCGAACCACATATGGCAGGCCTGTAAGACCAGGGGGTTGCATTCGATGGCCACAGTTTTCATCCTGAGCCGCTTGGCACAAAACTTGGTCAGTGCGCCCGCGCCCAGTCCGAGCTGCATGGCTTGACGCTTGGGCACTGTTGCCGCATCCATAAATAAGAGCCAAGCCATCATGCGCTGAACATATTCGTGCACCAAACGCAGGGGATCATCCAGATCCATCGAGCCTTGTATCCAGGGCGTACCCAGATGCAGGTGTCTGATCGACCCCTCCTCTGAGAAGTCTACTGGCGGCAAGGCCGATCGCGCTGGGCTCACAGTGCTCACTTCAACAAAGTCATCAATGCGCGTGCTGCGCCACAGCGCCAGCCGTACCCAACAGCGCTGCCAGTCGCGGCAGGGCCTCACACGCGTTGATGCAGGTGGCTCGTGCGAACTCATCAACCGGGGTATCACGAAGCGAGGCGAGTACTGCTCCAATGCGGGGCAGCTCGCTTGGGCTGTTGACGCCTTGGGCCTGGCCAGACTCGCGCGCATGGGCCTGCACATAAAGCCACTGCGGCGCAATGTCTGGCGCATCGGTCTCGACAACAATGCTGTGCACATCGACGGCGCGAAGCAAGCTGCGAAGACGCGTGGCACGCTCAAACGTGGCAGCACCGCCAAAACCTAACTTCATGCCCAGGGCGACGATTGATGCCGCTTGCTGCTGGCTGCCACTGAAAGCATGGGCAATGCCGCGCCAGCGCCCTGCGCCGGGCAACGCTGCTCGCAGATGCGCATGAACTGCATCCTCAGCGCGACGGCTGTGTAAGACCACCGGCAGGTCAAAGCGGCGGGCCAAAGCCAGCTGCGCTTTGAAAAAAGCAATCTGCTTAGCGCGCAGGGGCTCCCGGCAGAGCTCAGGCACAAAAAAATCCAGGCCAATCTCTCCCACAGCCAGCAGATGCGGATCATCGATGTGTTGTTGCAGAGCGCGCTCCAGGCACGCCAGTGCATCATCAGCGGCATCGGCCACATACAAAGGGTGGACGCCCAGGCAGTAGCCATCGCCATGGGCATGCGCCAGCCTTCGCACAGCATCAAAGGTCTGCACGCTCACCGCAGGCAACACACAGCAGCGCACGCCCGCTTGCGCTGCACGCTGGCGCTCGCGAGCCGCGTGCTGGCCAAATTCCGCTGCATCCAAATGGCAATGGGTGTCAACCCAGCCCAGGTCACACTCAACGCTCATGAACCAGTTGCCCATGAACCAGGCGCGCCTGACGCTCACAGCGCGCAGCCAAAACAGGGTCGTGCGTGACCACCACAAAAGCGGTTCCATGGCTCTGCGCCAAGCGCAGCATCAGGTCGAACACCTGTTTGGCCGTGCCGTCGTCGAGATTGCCGGTAGGCTCATCGGCAAGCACACAGGCCGGGCGTGTCACCAAGCCGCGCGCGATCGCCACACGCTGGCGCTCGCCACCCGAGAGCTCCGACGGTCGGTGCAGGGTGCGATCTGCCAAGCCCACCTGCTCGAGCAAAACCGACGCTTGCGCCAGGGCCTCCTGACGATCCATGCGCCGCACCAACAAGGGCATGGCCACATTTTCCAGGGCATTGAATTCCGGCAACAGATGGTGAAACTGGTAAACAAAGCCCAGGTACTGGTTGCGCAGGCGCCCTTGCTGTGACGGCCCCTGAGCCGTCAGGTCAATGCCCATGAGATGAACGCTGCCACTGCTGGGTTGATCCAGACCGCCCAGCAAATGCAAAAGCGTGCTTTTGCCCGAGCCAGACGCACCCACAACTGCCAGCGTGTCGCCAGCGTGTACCACCAAGTCCAGGTCGCGCAGCACGGTCACATCCAGCAGACCTTCTTGAAAGCGCCGACCCAAACCTCGGGCGACTAAAACGGCCTGGCGTTGATCCCCTTGGCCACCCGCATTGACCACTGCTTCACTCATAGCGCAGCGCCTGTGCTGGATTGACACGGCTGGCACGCCAGCTGGGGTAAATCGTGGCCACAAAGGCCAGCACCAGGGCAATCAAAACCACTGGGGCAATGTCGGCCTGCTGCGGGTCGCTGGGCATGCGACTGATGAGATAGACCTCGCGCGGCAAAAAGCTGGTCTGAAGCAGGTTCTCAATCGCTGGAACGATCACGTCAATATTCAATGCCACCAGCAAGCCCAGCGCCAGGCCAGCAAGCGTACCCAGCACACCCACCATGGCACCCTGAACCATGAATATGCCCATGATGCTCCAGGGGCTGGCTCCCAAGGTCCGCAAAATCGCGATGTCAGCGCGCTTGTCGGTGACCGTCATGACCAAGGTGCTCACCAGGTTAAAAGCCGCCACCGCCACGATCAAAGTCAGAATAATGAACATCATGCGCTTCTCGACCTGAACCGCCGCAAACCAGGTACGGTTTTGCTGGGTCCAGTCTCTGACCACCACCGAGCTGTCCATAGCGGCTGACAACTGAGCGGCCACGGCGCTGGCTTGATGCAGGTCTTTTAAGCGCAGCCGCACACCCATCGGCCCTTCCAGGCGAAACAGACGCTGGCTATCTTCCAGGTGCATCAACATCAGGGTGGAGTCATATTCGAAATGGCCAGAATCAAAAAAGCCCAGCACCGTCATTTGCTTGACGCGTGGAACCACACCTGCCGGGGTGACCTGGCCGCTGGGCGCCAAAAGTGTGACCTTGTCACCCTCTCTCACGCCCATGCGTCGCGCCAGCTCCAAGCCCAAAATCACGCCAAAGCCGCCTGGTTTGAGAACCTGCAAGGATTGGGCGCTCATGCCCTGGGCCACGTCCGAAACCTGTGGCTCTAAGACCGGGTCAATGCCGCGAACCAAAACACCTTTGAGCTCATCTCCGCGCGCCAGCAATGCTTGGGTGGCCACAAACGGTGCCGCACCCACGACGGCAGGATTGGCCCGCAAACGCGCCATGGTCCCTGGCGCGTCGCCAAGCGCTGCGGCGTCGGCAGCGAAGACCTCGACATGCGCCACCACGCTGAGCATGCGATCGCGCACCTCTTTCTGAAACCCGTTCATCACGCTGAGCACAATGATTAGCGCAGCCACCCCCAAGGTAATGCCAAGCATGGAGACACCTGAAATAAACGAGATGAAACCATTGCGGCGCGAGGCGCGGCCGGCGCGGGTATAGCGCCAACCCAGCAACAGCTCAAAAGGGACTTGCATATCGGAGGGGGCTTGAGGCAATGCCGGGCATTATCCGGCACGCAACGCGCCCCATTCACAATCTCCGATAGCCAATCGGGGCGAGGCAGCACGCCAAGCAAGGCATGGGCCTCAGGGCCGGCACCGCGGCCCTACACCCACATCACTGCTTCTTCATACTTTCAAGCAAGGCTTTCATCGGGTCCTCATCGGCTTGCTTGACGCCATCAGACGGCGGTTGAACACCGAAAAGATTTGCAGCATTGGGCGCAGGCGCCGATCCGTAACCTTTGGTGTCGATATTGAGCATGTCCATCACCTGGGCTTCATCGACCTTCTTGACCTTTTCGATGCCGCCGGTGACCAGTTCGGGCTTGAACAACAAGACCCCAACCACCACCAATTGCAAAACAATAAAAGCCACCGAGCCCTTCCAGATCTGGCCCGTGGTCACCGCCGGAATCAGCTTGCCGGTGACTCTGTCGGTGTAGTCGTTACGGGCAGCCACACTGCGCAGATAGAACAGGGCAAA
>JAURGS010000330.1 GCA_030833685.1 Rhodoferax sp.
CAGGCTCTGGCGCAGACCCACGTAGTCGGCGTGGCGAACAATATCCAGTTTTTGCGCCATGTGGTCCAAAGCCCATCGTTTACCAACGCCCAGCTCGACACCGCATTGATTACGCGTGAGGCCGACCGTCTGTTTGATCAACAAACGCTGGAGTCCGCGTGGGTTGCAGCTTTTGCTGTTGCGCATGCCTTGGCTCAGGAGCAAACGTTGCAAGGCCAAGATCCGTTTTCCAAGCGCGATGGCTGGCAAAGCCATGGCCTGACGACGCGGCATTTCCAAATCAAAATTGGTCAAGATACGCTCGGCGCTGCACTGCTTTATGGTCGTTCAGGCGCTCACCAGTTGCGGGTGGGTGAGCATGCTGGGGCCTTCAGCTTTGCCGCAGATGGAGACGGCCTGGACGTGGTTTGGCGTGAAAGCAGCCGCTACGCCCATGTCTACAGTGATGGCGCGCTGGTGCAGATCTTTGCTGCCGACGGTGCTGCGCGTGCCGAAGTCGTCGACCCGCTTGGGATTGTTGGGGCCACCGGACCTGAAGCTGGGCGCCTGAGCGCGCCCATGCCGGGCAAGATTCTGGCCTTTGCCGTGCAGTCTGGCGAAAAGGTGAGTCAGGGACAGGTACTGGCCGTGTTGGAGGCGATGAAGATGGAACACAACATCACTGCGCCATGCGATGGTGTGGTCACTGAGCTCCTGTTTCAACCGGGTGAGCTGGTCATGGAGGGAGCCGAGTTGCTCAAGCTTCAGCCCGTAGGAGATGCCCATGCCGGTGCATGAGTCGGCTCAGCCGCGAATTGCGTTTTGCTGCGCAAACACGCAACCCGAACCATGGCTCAAGGGTTTGCGCAGCGCTGTTCCTGGTGCACAGGTGAGCGTATGGGAGCCCGGGCAGGCAATCGCGGATTACGCGGTGGTCTGGGCGCCTCCACAAGCGTTCTTTGATGAACAAACGCAGCTCAAGGCCATTTTTAATATTGGTGCCGGGGTAGACGCGTTGATGCGCCTGCGCCTACCCCAGGGCGTGCCCGTGGTGCGACTGGAGGACGCTGGCATGGCCGTTCAAATGGCGGAATATGTCTGCCAGTCGGTTATTCGCTTTTTTCGGGAACTCGATGTTGTGGAATCTTCCATGCGCCAGGCGAAATGGGAGCTGCGAAAACCGCGCCGACGCAAGGAATTCCCAGTGGGCGTACTCGGTCTGGGTGTTTTGGGCCAGCGGGTTGCGCAAGCGCTCAGTCATTTTGAATTCCCGGTGCTTGGCTTTTCGCGCTCGCCTAAGCAGGTCCCTGGTGTCCAGTGCTTTCACGGCGAGAGCCAGTGGATGGATTTTTTGGCGCGATGTCGTGTGTTGGTGAACCTTCTGCCCTTGACCACTGATACGCAAGGAATTCTGAACCGACAGACGCTCTCGAGCCTGATGCCGGGTGCTTATCTGGTTAACGTGGCGCGCGGCGCACATTTGGTGGAACAAGACCTATTGGACCTGATTCACAGCGGGCATATGGCTGGCGCGACATTGGATGTTTTTTGCGAAGAACCGTTGCCCCCACAACATCCGTTCTGGCACGAGCCGCGGCTGATCTTGACGCCACACACCTCGGCACGCACCCTTCGCGAAGACACGATTGAGCAGATCGCGGGCAAACTGGCCGCGCTGATCAAGGGTGAGAAAATATCGGGGCAGGTGGATTTGGGCGCGGGCTACTGAGGCCGCGGTGAGCCTGGCGCTGCACCGAGCCTTAGGACCATGCCTGGCAAACCCCTTGAGCTGAAACAGGAAAAAAATGCCATTACCTAGCCGAGTCAAACTGGTTGACGTGGGGCCTCGCGATGGACTGCAAAACGAGAAGCAGCATGTCGCTTCCGAGGTCAAGATCGAACTGGTGCATCGCCTGCAGGCCGCTGGTCTGAAGGAGATTGAAGTCACGAGTTTTGTCTCGCCCAAATGGGTGCCGCAAATGGCCGACAACGCCACCGTGATGGCCGGCATCCAACGTCAAGCGGATGTGCGTTATTCGGTTTTGACGCCCAACCTCAAGGGCCTGGAGGCGGCACTCCTGAGCCGCCCCGACGAGATCGTGGTTTTTGCAGCTGCAAGCGAGTCTTTCAGCCAGAAAAATATCAATTGCAGCATCGCTGAAAGCATCGAGCGTTTTGCGCCGGTGGTGCAGGCTGCGCGCCAAGCGGGGGTGTATGTACGCGGTGCCATGAGCTGTGCCCTGGGTTGTCCGTACGAAGGCGATGTGTCCTCCGAGCAGGTGGGGCGCCTGGCGGCCATGATGAAAAGCATTGGTGTTCAGCATTTGGGTGTTGCTGACACCATCGGGGTGGGTACGCCAA
>JAURGS010000331.1 GCA_030833685.1 Rhodoferax sp.
CCCCCACAAACCTTACCAATCATTTTTTGATTGCCATGCCGGGTTTGAAGGATGAGCTTTTTTCCCGCAGCGTGGTCTACCTGTGTGAGCACAATGAACAAGGCGCGCTGGGTCTGTTAATCAACAAGCCATGCGACATGTCACTCAAAGCGCTGTTCGCGCAAATGGACTTGTCGCTGCAGCGCCCTGACCTCATCAACGCTGATGTGTTTCTTGGCGGCCCTGTCCAGACCGAGCGCGGCTTTGTGCTGCACGAAGCAATCTTTGGGTCTGCCCAGCAAGCAGAGAACCCGGTCTACAGCTCCACGCTGACCATTCCAGGTGGATTGGAGATGACCACCTCGCGCGATGTGCTCGAGGCCATTGGCACAGGATCAGGCCCACGCAAATTAATGATGGCCTTGGGCTACGCGGCATGGTCACAAGGGCAGCTGGAATCAGAATTGGCCGACAACAGTTGGCTCACGGTGGCCGCAGACAGTCGTTTAATTTTTGAAACACCGGTCGCCCAGCGGTATGAGCAGGCTTTGGGGCTGTTGGGCGTTCATGATGGGATGCTCTCAAGCCAGGCAGGCCACGCATGAATGCCGCACCGCCCATCAGGGACGAACCAGCCGCCACACACGCAGCCCCGACAAGAAAGCCTGATGCGACAACCTTGAACACGTTTTTGGCGCTGGACTATGGTCAAAAGCGCACAGGGGTTGCAGTGGGCAACCGGCTCCTGGGTACCGCACAGCCCCAGGGAACCATTGAGGCCGAAGGCCAGAGGCGGTTTCCCAAGATCGCACACTACTTGAAAGAGTGGCAGCCCGACGCCCTGGTGATCGGCGTGCCCACCCATCCTGACGGCCAAGCGCACGACAATACCGAGCGCGCTCGGCGCTTTGCGCGGCAACTGCGAGGGCGTTTTCAATTGCCCGTATTTGAGGTGGACGAACGCTACAGCACCACCGAAGCGCACAGCCGGGGCGCCCGTGACGCCGACGCTGGCGCCGCATGCATTATTCTGGAGCAGTTTTTAAGGGAGCTGCGATGAGTCAACTCACACTGGATGCCGAAGCGCTTTATGCCAACCTGCTTGAGCGGGTAAAGCCCAGCCTCAAGCCTGGCACGCGCATCATCGGTATCGCCTCTGGTGGTGTCTGGTTGGCCGAGCGCATGGCCCGGGACTTGAGCATTGATGAACCCATCGGAATCATTTCATCGACGATGCACCGTGATGATTTTGCGCGGCGCGGCATGACTTCGGCAGTGCCGACGCGAATCCCCTTTGAAGTCAACGGTGCCGACATCTTGCTGCTCGATGATGTCTTGTTCACTGGCCGCACAATTCGGGCCGTGATGAACGAGCTGTTCGATTTTGGACGGCCCGCCCGGGTCAGACTGGGCGTCTTGGTTGACCGCGACGGCGGCGAGCTGCCCATCCAGGCTGACATCTGCATGGCGCGCATCAGCCTGCCGGCAAGCCAGTCGCTCTCACTGGACAGAGACGCCGCAGGCCGCTTCTCATTTAACGTCAAAGCCATCTGACCATGCTGTACAAGCGCCATCCCCAGCTCAACAAAAACGGTGAGCTGATCCATTTGCTCTCAACCGAGGGCCTGCCCAAAAGCATTCTTGAGCAAGTGCTGGATACCGCAGCGAGCTTTGTTTCGGTATCGGACCGCGAAGTGAAAAAAGTGCCGCTGCTGCGTGGCAAAACCGTATGTAATTTGTTTTTTGAAAATAGCACCCGTACCCGTACTACGTTTGAAATCGCCGCCAAGCGTTTATCAGCCGATGTCATCAACCTGGACATTGCGCGCAGCTCAACCTCCAAGGGCGAGACGCTTCTTGACACCATTGCCAACCTCAGCGCGATGGCAGCAGACCTGTTTGTGGTGCGCCACAGTGACTCGGGAGCCCCTTACCTGATCGCGCAGCATGTGGCGCCGCATGTCCATGTCATCAACGCCGGCGATGGACGCCACGCGCACCCCACACAGGGCCTGCTTGACGTATTCACCATCAGGCATTTTAAAAAAGATTTCTCTAACTTGACGGTCGCTATTGTGGGTGACGTACTGCACTCACGGGTGGCGCGCTCGGACATCCATGCGCTCACAACGCTTGGCTGTGCGGAAGTACGCGTCGTCGGGCCCAAAACCCTGGTGCCCGCAGACCTGTCGCAGATGGGCCTGAGGGTGTTTCACAACCTTGAAGAGGGAATCAAGGGCTGTGATGTGGTGATCATGCTGCGACTGCAAAATGAGCGCATGAACGGCGCCTTATTGCCATCCAGCCAAGAGTTCTTCAAGAGTTTTGGCCTCACCCCTGAAAAACTGCAATTA
>JAURGS010000332.1 GCA_030833685.1 Rhodoferax sp.
CTTTAATCCGCACCGTGGAGGTTTTTGGTTTTCATCTGGCCACGGTGGACTTGCGCCAAAGTTCAGATCAGCATGAGCGGGTTGTTGCAGACCTCTTGGCACAGGCCCGTATTGAACCGCACTACAGCACCTTGGACGAGGCGACTAAGCAGCAGGTCCTGCTGCGTTTACTCAATGATGCACGGCCGCTGCGAGTGCCCGGCGCAGGGTACAGCGCCCATACGCTCGATGAGCTGGCCATCTTTGAAACTGCGCAGGAGATGCGCCAGCGCTATGGCGCGCACTGTATTCGCCACGCGATCATCAGCCACACCGAGACCGTGAGCGATTTGCTTGAAGTCTTGCTGCTTCAGAAAGAGGTGGGCTTGATGCGCGGCACGCTCGATCAGGACGCTTGTGCAGACCTGATTGTTGTGCCCTTGTTTGAGACCATTGAGGATCTGCGCAATGCGGCGCGCATCATGGAGGCGTTTTATCGCCTGCCAGGCGTGGCGGCCTTGGTGTTGCGCGGCAATAGCGAGCAGTACAACGAGCAAGACGTGATGCTGGGCTATTCAGACAGTAACAAAGATGGCGGCATCTTTACCAGTAATTGGGAGCTGTACCGGGCTGAGACGACCTTGGTGGCCTTGTTTGACAAGTTCTCAAGCGAGCTGGGCCAGACATTACAACTGCGCATGTTTCACGGCCGTGGTGGCACTGTGGGTCGTGGTGGTGGGCCAAGCTACCAGGCGATCTTGGCCCAGCCTGCCGGTACGGTACGCGGGCAAATTAGGCTTACCGAACAAGGGGAGGTGATTGGGTCCAAGTACGCCAACGCTGACATTGGGCGTCGCAATCTGGAGACGCTGGTGGCTGCCACGCTAGAGGCAACGCTCTTGCCCTTGACTAAACCGGTTCCTGCCAAGTACTTGCGTGCCGGGGCAGAGTTGTCACAGGCCAGCATGGACGCGTATCGGGCACTGGTTTACGAGACGCCTGGCTTTAGTGACTATTTTTACAGTGCAACGCCGATTCGGGAGATCGCAGAACTGAACATTGGATCGCGTCCCGCCTCACGCAAGGCTACCCACGCTATTGAAGACTTGCGGGCTATTCCCTGGGGATTCAGTTGGGGGCAGTGCCGACTCACCTTACCCGGGTGGTATGGGTTTGGCAGCGCTGTTCAGGCTTTTTTGGCTGCGCGCAGCAAGAAAGACGCCATCTCGCTACTCGAGCAAATGTATCGCCACTGGCCGTTTTTTCAGTCGCTGTTGTCCAACATGGACATGGTGCTGGCCAAGGCGGACTTGTCCCTGGCAGGGCGCTACGCCGACCTGGTGCCTGAGGCGCGTCTGCGCAAAAAAGTTTTTGCCATGATCGAAGCCGAATGGCACCTTACCCACCAGGCGCTGACGCAAATCACAGGTCACCAGCTGCGGCTGGCGAACAACCGAGCCCTGGCGCGCTCGATCGAGCATCGTTTTCCCTACATCGATCCGCTACACCACTTGCAGGTTGAGTTAATCGGCCGCTACCGCGCAGGGCGCCAAGACGACAAGGTCAAGCGGGGCATTCATATTTCGATCAACGGCATTGCAGCTGGCCTGCGCAATACCGGCTGAAGACTCAAAAGACGCCATGCTCGACAGAATTCGCGCCTCAATGGCTACGCTCTCACCATCCGAGCAGCGTGTAGCCAAGCTGGTGCTGAAAAATCCCCGTCAGTTCGCCTCACTTGCGGTGACCAGCCTAGCTGAAATGGCTCAGGTGAGCAAGCCCACCGTGCTTCGCTTTTGCCGCAGCATGGGCTACGACGGATTGAGTGACTTCAAGCTCAAGCTTGCCGGTACCCTGAGCGAAGGTGTTCCCTTTATTCACCGGGGGGTGGACGCCGACGACAAGGTTGCTGATGTGCTGGTTAAGGTCATCGACAACAGCGTGGCGGCTTTCTTGCGCTACCGTAACGACGCCTCCACTGCGGCCTTACACAAAGCAGCAGATGTTCTAGAGCAAGCCTACCGTGGCAAGCACCGCGTCGAGTTTTATGGTGTGGGCAACTCCGGCATCGTGGCGCAAGACGCGCAGCACAAATTTTTCCGTTTGGGCGTATCAACCGTGGCCTACAGCGACGGCCACATGCAAGTCATGAGCGCCTCGATGATGGGGCCGGGCGACTGCGTGGTCGTGATCTCTAACTCTGGCCGCACGCGCGACCTGATGGACGCCACCGACATTGCCCGCAAACACGGCGCCACCACCATCTGCATCACCAGCAGCGGCTCACCGCTGGCCAGCGCCGCGCACATCCACCTCGCCGCCGAC
>JAURGS010000333.1 GCA_030833685.1 Rhodoferax sp.
GGTGTGCCGCTGATTGCAGATGGTGGTGTGCGCTACAGCGGCGATATTGCCAAGGCCTTGGCCGCGGGCGCCAGCACGGTAATGATGGGCAGCATGTTTGCAGGCACTGAAGAGGCCCCGGGCGAGGTGATTTTGTTCCAAGGCCGCAGCTACAAAAGTTACCGGGGCATGGGCAGCATTGGTGCCATGCAACAGGGCAGCGCCGACCGGTATTTTCAGGAGGCAACAACGGGTAACCCCAACGCCGACAAGCTTGTGCCCGAAGGTATTGAGGGACGTGTGCCGTACAAAGGCTCAATGGTGAGCATCATTTACCAGATGGCTGGTGGCATACGGGCAGCCATGGGCTATTGCGGCTGCCCCACCATAGGCGACATGCAGCAACGTGCGCAATTTGTTGAGATCACCACTGCCGGTATTCGTGAAAGCCATGTCCACGACGTGCAAATCACCAAGGAAGCACCCAACTACCGGGCGGATTGATGCACCACAAAATTCTGATTCTGGACTTTGGCTCCCAGGTAACGCAGCTGATCGCACGCCGCATTCGTGAGGCCCACGTATTTTGTGAGGTGCATCCTTGCGACGTGAGTGACGACTGGTTGCGTGACTACGCCAGTGATGGCAACCTGAAAGGGATCATTCTGTCGGGCAGCCACGCCAGTGTGTATGAGGTGGACGACCGTGCGCCCGATGCGGTGTTTGAACTGGGCGTGCCTGTCCTGGGTATTTGTTACGGTATGCAGACCATGGCCACGCAACTCGGCGGCAAGGTCGAGGGGTCGCACACCCGTGAATTTGGCTATGCCGAGATGCGAGCGCGCGGCCATACCGCCTTACTCAAGGACATTGCTGATTTCCACACACCAGAAGGTCACGGCATGCTCAAGGTGTGGATGAGTCATGGCGACAAGGTCACGGAGTTGCCACCTGGCTTCAAACTCATGGCCAGCACGGATGCGTGTGCCATTGCCGGCATGGCCGATGAGTCGCGCGGTTTCTATGCGGTGCAGTTTCACCCCGAAGTGACCCACACCAAACAAGGTGCTGCCATTTTGAATCGCTTTGCGCTGCAGATTTGTGGCGCGCGCCCGGATTGGGTCATGGGTGACTACATTGAAGAGGCTGTGGCTCAGATTCGCCAGCAGGTCGGCACCGAGGAGGTCATCCTCGGACTCTCGGGAGGGGTGGACTCTTCTGTGGCTGCCGCGCTGATCCATCGGGCCATTGGCGACCAGCTCACTTGTGTATTTGTAGACCACGGCCTCTTGCGTCACCGTGAAGGTGACTTGGTGATGGACATGTTTGCAGGCAAGCTGCATGCACGCGTTATCAGGGTTGACGCGCAGGCGCAGTTTTTGGGCCAGCTTGCAGGCGTGAGTGAGCCTGAGGCCAAACGCAAAATCATCGGGCGTGAATTTGTTGAAGTTTTCAAACAGCAGGCTTTGGAGCTTAAGAAGGGCGACAAGAACCATGCCGGTGCCCAATGGCTCGCCCAGGGCACGATCTACCCTGACGTTATCGAGTCTGGCGGCGCTAAGAACAAAAAGGCGGTGGTGATCAAGAGCCACCACAACGTGGGCGGGCTACCCGAGCAACTGGGACTGAAATTGCTGGAGCCCCTGCGGGAGCTTTTCAAGGACGAGGTGCGCGAACTAGGCGAGGCACTGGGCCTGCCGCATGACATGGTCTACCGCCATCCTTTCCCGGGGCCGGGTCTGGGTGTGCGCATACTGGGTGAAGTCAAGAAAGACTATGCCGATATGTTGCGCTTGGCCGATGCAATCTTCATTGAGGAATTGCACAACTTTCGGCACGATAACGGCAAGAGTTGGTACGAAATGACCAGCCAGGCGTTTACCGTGTTTCTGCCTGTAAAAAGCGTGGGTGTGATGGGCGACGGCCGAACCTATGACTACGTGGTGGCGCTGCGCGCGGTTCAGACCAGCGACTTCATGACTGCGGACTGGGCTGAGTTACCGTACGCCCTGCTGAAGAAGGTCTCAAGCCGCATCATTAACGAGGTGCGTGGCATCAACCGCGTGACCTATGACGTGAGCTCCAAGCCGCCCGCTACGATTGAGTGGGAGTAATTCCGCGTATTTTTTAGGCTGGCATAGTTGCTGGGTGCGCCAAATGCCAAGCAGCGCCTCACAGCGCCTCACTGCAGCACCGTTCTCCTGCCTCGCTTAGGGCTTTCCCCTAGCGGAACTACCCTGAGAAACAGATAAACTGTTTTTACTTCAGTATTTATTCTCAAGGAGACCGGTATGTC
>JAURGS010000334.1 GCA_030833685.1 Rhodoferax sp.
CAGCCCAACCCTGGCTCAGATGCACCCCGGCCTGTTCTCCCCCGAGCCCATGGGCTTGAGGCGACTTCTGCTGGTAACGCCGCTGGCGCAGCGCTTTGAGCTCGACCCCCACCGGGGCAAGTTGTTCATCAATTTCGAAGGTTTGAACATCGACTCGCCAAAGATCATCGATGACATTGCGTCTCAGGTGCAGTCCCTGCTCGAACCCCTGAATGAGCACGTCGATGTCGTGGTCAATTACGACAGCTTCAGCATCGTGCCAGGCCTGCTCGATGCGTACACGGCAATGGTTCACGGCCTGCACGAACGCTTTTACAAACAAGTCACGCGCTACGGCACCGGGGGTTTTCTCAAGGCACGGCTCGAAAACCGAAATACCTGAGCCTGGCACTGCGGACGCGCACAGCGCGCAAGGCTACGCGCGGGCAGCCTGCAGCAGGTCGCGCGTTTGCTCAGCGACGCGGCGCGCGCTGTCGGCAAAGTCAGGGCCTGCGCTGGCGTAAAGCACGGCCCGCGATGAATTCACCACAATCGGCCCGGTGCTGCGCATCACACCCTGGGCATCGGGGCCACCGCGCCAGCCTGCCCTGACCGTGGCCAGGGCATTACCCCCTTGCGCGCCAACCCCGGGAATCAAGAGCGGGACATGGGGTGCCAGGCTGCGCACACGCTCAATTTCAGCCGGGTAGGTAGCCCCCACGACCAGTCCGAGCTGGCCGTTCAGGTTCCAGGGGCCTTGTGCAAGCTGCGCAATATGTTCGAACAAGCGAGGATGATTGGGCAGATCAGCCAGGCGGCGCGACTGAAAGTCATCGCCACCGGGATTGGATGTGCGACACAAGAGAAACACACCTTTGTCATGGCGGCGCAAATACGGCTGCACAGAATCAAAGCCCATAAAGGGTGACAGCGTGACCGCGTCGGCGCCATAGCGCTCAAAGGCTTCGACGGCATATTGCTCGGCGGTGGCGCCAATGTCGCCGCGCTTGGCATCCAAAATAACCGGCACATGCGGCGCGTTGCGGCGCATGTGTGCCATGAGTTTTTCCAATTGATCTTCTGCGCGGTGCGCAGCGAAGTAAGCAATTTGGGGCTTGAACGAAATGGCCAAATCGGCTGTGGCATCGACAATCTGCGCGCAAAAATCAAAAATGCGCTGCGTGTCGTTCCTCATGGCGTCAGGGAAACGGGCAGGCTCGGGATCCAGACCCACACACAGCATGGAGGCGTTACGCTGCTCGGCTGCAGCCAGCTGGTCCAGGAATTTCATGTGGGAATTGTAGGCAGGTGCCAGCCGGCAAGAGCTGCGTCACGCTCATCAGCGAGCGCGCTGAAGCCTGGCCACATCACGACGTGGCACCACGTTAGACTTTGCGGGCAACCCAGATGCCTGCCAAGCTGCCGTGAACACAAGCGACCTCCTCGACGACACCGAACACAGCCCCTACACATTGGCGCAGCGTTCGCGCGCCGCCAGGCGCAGCACCTGGGTCAGTGTGGGCGTGAACCTTGCATTGAGCACGCTGCAAATTGCGGTGGGCTGGGCGGCACGCTCGCAAGCCTTGATTGCCGATGGATTGCATTCGATGTCAGACCTGGTCTCTGATGCGGTGGTGCTGGTGGCCAACCACCACAGCCAAAAAGACGCGGACGCGGACCACCCCTACGGTCACCAACGCTTCGAGACCGCTGCCTCACTGGCGCTGGGCATGATTTTGCTGATGGTTGGCGCCGGCATGTTGTGGTCCGCCGCTGGCAAGCTGCAACACCCCGAGACAGTGGAGACCGTGCACATCGCAGCGCTGTGGATCGCTGGCGTGGCGCTGGCTGGCAAAGAGCTTTTATTTCGCTACATGCTCAAGGTCGCCAAGCAAGTCAAAAGCAGCATGCTGGTGGCCAACGCCTGGCACGCGCGCTCCGACGCGGCCTCGTCCCTGGTGGTCGGTGTGGGCATTGTTGGCAACCTGCTGGGCTACCCTATTTTGGACCCGATCGCCGCAGCGATTGTGGGTTTCATGGTGGCCAAGATGGGATGGAGCTTTGGTTGGGACGCGCTGCACGATCTGGTGGATCGCTCAGCCGACGAGGCGGAAGTGCAGGCGATTCGGCAAACCCTGAAAGAGACGCCAGGGGTGAGCGAGGTTCATGATGTGCGAACCCGAAAAATGGGCGACCTGATCGCGGTTGATGCGCACCTGGAGGTCAACGCGCGTCTAACAGTCGAACAAGGGCACGACATTG
>JAURGS010000335.1 GCA_030833685.1 Rhodoferax sp.
CGCTGGGTCTGCATGGGGGTGGTGTTGCCAAAGTTGTGCCACAAGCCCAATGAAATTGCGGGCAGCTTGAGGCCGCTGCGACCGCAGCGGCGGTACGGCATGGTGTCGTAGCGCCGGTCTTGCGCTGAGAAGGCCATGATTAATTTGCGCTTGGGTGGGACACGAGCCGGTCCAAGGCCTGGCTGGCCTGGTGGTCCGCGTGGTAACTGGAGCGCACCATGGCGCCAACTGCGGCGTGGTCAAAGCCCATTTCGTAGGCCTTGGACTCAAACATTTTGAAGGTGTCAGGGTGCACGTAACGCAACACCGGCAAATGGCTGCTGGTGGGCGCCAGGTACTGGCCAATGGTCAGCATATTGATGCCGTGCTCGCGCATGTCCTGCATGACGGCAAGGATTTCTTCGTCGGTCTCGCCTAAGCCCACCATGAGGCCGCTCTTGGTTGGCACGTGCGGGAACAGGGCCTTGAATTTCTTGAGCAGGTTCAGGCTGAACTGGTAGTCCGAGCCTGGACGGGCTTGCTTGTACAGGCGCGGGATGGTTTCCAGGTTGTGGTTCATCACATCAGGTGGTGCTGCCCTGAGAATTTCCAGCGCACGATCATCACGCCCGCGAAAGTCTGGCACCAACACCTCGATTTGGGTTTGCGGCGATTGCTCGCGCACAGCCTGGATGCAGGCGACGAAGTGCGCGGCGCCGCCGTCGCGCAAGTCGTCCCTGTCGACGCTGGTGATCACCACGTAATTGAGCTTGAGCTGGGCGATGGTTCGGGCCAGATTGGCAGGTTCCTGAGCATCAAGTGGGTCAGGGCGGCCGTGGCCCACATCACAAAACGGGCAACGGCGGGTGCATTTGTCGCCCATGATCATGAAGGTGGCCGTGCCCTTGCCAAAGCATTCGCCAATGTTGGGACAGCTTGCTTCTTCGCATACCGTCACCAGGTGGTTGCTGCGCAAGATGTTCTTGATTTCGTAAAAGCGCGATGAGGGGCTTGCCGCCTTGACGCGAATCCACGAGGGCTTGGGCAGGGTTGGCGCGCTTTGAACTTTGACCGGAATTCTCGACAGCTTGGCACCGGCCTTTTGCTTGGCCGACGGGTTGTAGTCGGCTTGCGACTGCGCCTCACGCACTGTGGCGGTGGAGGCGGCACCGGTTTTGGGGCTTGTGGTGTTCATGGTGTTTAGCTTGGTGGCCTTGTGCAGGCGCCCGAGGCGATCAGGCCTCCAACGCGTCAGGGGCTCAAATACGCGACGAGCTTGTCATTCAATACACGCGCCGCGTCGTCCCAACTGACCACAACACCGATTGTAGAAAGGTCGACGCTGGCCAGCCCCGGGTAGCCGCAAGGGTTGATCCGCGCGTAAGGTTCCAGATCCATCGCCACGTTCAGCGCCAGGCCGTGGTAGGTGCAGTTACGGCTCACTTTGATTCCCAGCGCGGCGATCTTGCCCAGACCACTGAAATCGGGCGCTTGCTGCAACCCAGGTGTATCGCTGCGTTTACCCGGGCTCTGTGGCAGTCGGCCGTGCCCAAAGGGATCATCGAGGCGCACATAAATGCCCGGTGCACCGCTGACACGATGACCGGTGACGCCAAAGTGCAGCAGGGTGCGAATGACCGCCTCCTCGAGTCGGTAGACATATTCCTTGATGAAATAGCCGGCGCGCTGAAGATCGATCAGCGCATAGGCCATGACCTGGCCTGGGCCGTGGTAAGTGACCTGGCCACCCCGGTTGGTCTGTATCACGGGGATATCACTGGGGCCCAGCAAATGCTCGGGCTTGCCCGCAAGGCCCTGCGTATAGACCGCGGGGTGTTCGCAAAGCCAAATTTCGTCGTCGCACGAGCGATCAACCAAGGTCCGCTTTTCGGTAAAGGCCTGCATCGACGCGTAGGTGGTGGCGTAGTCGACACGCCTAAGCCAAC
This sequence comes from Rhodoferax sp., assembly GCA_030833685.1. Lineage (GTDB taxonomy): Bacteria > Pseudomonadota > Gammaproteobacteria > Burkholderiales > Burkholderiaceae_C > Rhodoferax. Next base: position 1,926 of record JAURGS010000335.1, read on the forward strand.
GAGTCGTGATCATGCCTACAACACAACCTTGACCAAAGGGTGTTTGGATAGCGCCAGGTAGAGGGCGTCGAGTTGCGCCCGGCTGGTGGCTGTCACGGTCAAGGTCACACCCAAATAGTTACCGCCCTTACTTTGGCGAAGCTCAACCGTGTGCGCTTTGAAGTCTGGGTCGTGGGCCTGGGCAATTTCAGTCAGGGTCGCAAGCAACGCATCTGACTTGGCCCCCATCACCTTGATCGGAAAGGCGCAGGGGTACTGAATCAAGGACTCTTCGACGGGGGGCATCGGCATGGGCAAACTTCTCAAGCTCGGG
>JAURGS010000336.1 GCA_030833685.1 Rhodoferax sp.
ACCCTGCCATCGACGAAGTCGCTGTAGGCACACAGGCCGCACCCGATCGCAACACCTATCGCTCGCAGGCGCGCGCTCAACAAGCCCAACCATTGGCTACCCGACGCGACCTCGATCCAGACACTGTGGTGCTCGAGGTTTAGAGCGAGCAGTCAATCGCCTTGCATCTGCACACCACGAATAACGCCCTTATGCCGACGGCGGATCAAAGCGTGTGGGTCTCTGTGCGTTTTTCGCCAGATCGCACGCTGGGTTTGGGTCAGGCACTGGGTGATCTTCAAAAGGCTGGCGCATTCGTCGAACTCGTGATACTGCCCACGCGGGTGGGTGTGGTTGCGCTCGACGCAGGCAAGTCTTGGCGCTATGCCAGTTGGGCCGATGAAGACCTCAACGCGCAAGAGATGCGACTGGGCGTGCCCTACAAGTACCTCCGCACTGAAGTCCCCCTGCCCGGCGGTTTGGCGCTCATCACGGTTTGGACGCACGAGGTCTTGCTGGCTGGCCCGCGTGAAATACTCTTGGCTGTTCAGGCTGGGCTGTTACTGAGCCTGATCGCAGGTCTGGGAACATTGCAGGCCATTCGTGTCAGGCTGCTTAGCCAAGCCCAAATTGCGCAGATCAAGGCCATCGAAGTAGCCCAGGCAGAGGGCGCCCTGATACAGGCGCAAAACCAATTGATGACAGTGGCCACGCGCAGCGCCAAAGACCGGGCCGCGCTGTTTGACAAGCTCTCGGTGGCTGCCTGTGCAAAGCAGATCACCCCAGAAGGCCATGTCAAGATCATCCGAGCAAACCCCGCTTACCTGGCTTTGTCCGGTCTGGATACAGCCAGTGGCGAGCTGGCGCAGACCGACACCTATTTGCTGAGCGTGCATCCTGAGGACCAAGCGCGGGTGCGCCAGGTGATGCTCGACGCGCACAGCCAAACCGCGGGCAAGCAATTTCAATTCCGCTATCAATTTGGCCCAAGGCAGCGTCATATTGAAGCCACCATCGCGCCGGCGACCGACGCAGATGGCAACACTTCCTGGCTGGAGACGCAAGTCGACATCACCGACCACGTTCTGCACCAGCAGCGCATCCAGGAGATGACCCAGACGCTTGAGCCCCTGGCGCAGCTTGCCCGCTACACCACCAACGCGGTTTTTTTCACAGACGCCAATTGGCGTATTACCTGGATGAACGAGGGCGCCAGCCGCCTTAGCGGCGTGGACGTGGACGAGGCCATTGGCGAACATTACTTGCAGGTCTTCTCATCAGGCGACACACCCCCAGACAAGGCCGCGCTGGCGCGCCACGGTGACCTTGTTTTTGACCTGCGCGGCGCCAATAAAAAGTCAGGCCTGCCGTTTTGGTTGCATGTCAACTTGCATGGCCAGCGCGATGCCAATGACGCATTCACCGGCGCCATGGCTGTGGCCACCGACACCACAGCATCCAAAAGCGTCAACGCCATGCTGCAGGATATGAATCAAAGGCTTCAGGACTTGGTGCTGGAGTCCAGGTCTGCCGTGCATGCCCGCGACAAGTTCATTACCACCGTTGCCGACGCGCTGGCCGCGCCGCTGCAGGCCATCGCACTACAAGCTGAGACCATCAGCAAGAGTGCTGAGCTCAACCAGAGCCATCGCCAGCAAGGCCTGGACATCGCTCGCCAAGCAAGTGCGGCGACAGACAGCCTGCATGAGGCCTTGGCGATGGTCCAGTTGGAGAAAGCCTCCGAAACAACACAAACACTCGAATTTGATCCGCATGACCTGGTCGATCGGGCTGTACAGCGTTTTGCCGCGCGCTCGCAGCAAAAGCAGATCGCGATCAAGGTCGACATTCATGACGCGGTTCCCGCGCGGGTTCGCGGCGACCTGCACCGCATAGAGCTTGTCCTCACCAAGCTCTTGGATAACGCCCTGAAGTTCACTGCAAGCGGCGAGATTGCCATCCGTTTGCTTGCCATACCTGCTGGGCAGCACAGCTTGCGCCTGCGCTGCGAGGTGCAGGACGAAGGCCTTGGGATGCCCCAAGCCGAGCTCGCCAGGGTTTTCGACGACCAAGACGAGCGCAATCCAGGCACCGCAGTGGGAAGCAACCTCAGCCTGCGGCTGGTGAAAAGGCTGGTGGCGCTGATGGACGGCGATGTAGATGCCAAGAGCGTGCCGGGCAAAGGCAGCAGTTTTTCGTTTGTCGTTCCACTGGACAAAGTCGACTGAGCACCCGTCCATGGCTTGGGCCAAACG
>JAURGS010000337.1 GCA_030833685.1 Rhodoferax sp.
GGGTTTGCACCATCTCATTGTTCTGTTGATCACAGTTCTTGCCGGGCTTTGGGTTTTTCGAGACTGGCATGTCCAACCCACTCAGGATTTATATTGGGACGGGCGAGATTGGACGCTCTGTGAGGGCGAGAACGCAGTGGTCGTTCAGGTGCAGGTGGTGCTTGACTTTCAGCGAACTTACCTGCTCCATTTGGTCCACTTGGCGCCCAGGCGAGGTCAGCATTGGGTCTGGCCACAGGCATCGAGAAGCCCGGCGCTGTGGCCTGCACTTCGTCGCGCCCTGGTTGCAAGCGCAGGACGGCGAGGGCCAAAGGCCACCTGACCGGTGGCGGGTTGGGGTCAGGCTCGAGCCCCAATTTCTTGGGTACCGTGGCGCTGGCGACCATTGCCTACCCTTTAAACAGTAGGGTCGATCTGAGAATGGGCTTGAAGGCTTGGAAACTGGCCTTATATTTGGGCTTAGATGCAAACGCAAAGAGAGGCTTTCACTATGCGAGTTTTTTGGACTGATGCTGGCGTTCGACTGATGCGTGCAGCGGGTTTGGCTTTGGTGCTAGGCATTGTTTTTGTGTACCCAGCGGGTGCGCAAATGCGCGGGCTGCCTGATTTCACAGAGTTGGTGGAGCAGGTTGGGCCTTCGGTGGTCAATATTCGAACACTGGAGAAGGTATCTGCCCGTCGGCAGGGCGGTGGTGGCATTGATCCGGAAATGCTGGAATTCTTTCGGCGCTTTGGGCTTCCCATCCCGAATGTGCCCAACGGCCCGCGCCAGGGCCCTCAAGGCCCCCAGGGACAAGAGGAGGAGCAACCGCGTGGTGTTGGCTCGGGCTTTATTTTGAGCTCTGATGGTGTGATCATGACCAATGCCCACGTCGTCGAGGGCGCTGATGAGGTACTTGTTACGCTGACAGACAAGCGCGAGTTCAAGGCAAAAATCATCGGAGCGGATAAACGCAGTGATGTTGCAGTGGTGAAAATTGCGGCAACTGATCTCCCAGCTGTCAAAGTAGGTGATGTCAGTCGCTTGAAAGTGGGTGAGTGGGTGATGGCGATCGGCTCGCCGTTTGGACTGGAAAACACCGTGACCGCTGGCATTGTGAGCGCAAAGCAGCGTGATACGGGCGATTACCTCCCGTTTATCCAGACGGACGTTGCGATCAACCCAGGCAATTCTGGTGGTCCGTTGATCAATATGCGCGGTGAAGTCATTGGTATCAACTCGCAGATTTACAGCCGCTCTGGTGGTTACATGGGTATTTCCTTTGCGATCCCCATGGACGAGGCGGTCAGGGTCAGCGAACAGTTGCGCGCAACCGGCCGAGTCAGCCGTGGACGTATTGGCGTTCAGATCGACCAAGTGAGCAAAGATGTGGCTGAGTCCATTGGTTTGGGTAAGCCCCGGGGGGCGCTGGTGCGCGCGGTTGAACCCGGTGCGCCGGCCGACAAAGCGGGTGTGGAGCCAGGAGACATCATTGTTCGCTTTGATGGCAAACCCGTTGAAAAGTCCAGCGACCTCCCCCGTGTGGTCGGCGGCACCAAGCCTGGAACCAAAACCACGCTCACGGTGTTTCGGCGTGGGGTCAACAAAGACCTCACCGTGACTGTGGCGGAGATCGAGCCTGAGAAGCCCGCTCGCAAGGCTGAGGCACCTCGAGCGGATAAGCCAGTGACGTCCGAAATTGGCAAAGAGTTGGGCCTGACAGTGTCTGAACTTACCCCCGCGCAACGCAAAGAGTTAGGTCAGCGTGGCGGTGTTTTGGTGGTGGCGTCGAAGGACGCTGCGGCGCGGGCGGGCATTCGAGAGGGTGATGTGATTCTGCAGCTGGGCAACACGCTTGTTCCCGACGTTGGCGCATTTGAATCGGCCCTGTCCAAGGCGGACAAGTCAAAACCCTTGGGCTTGCTGGTTCGGCGGGGAGAATTAGCGCAGATTCTGGTTATTCGTCCAGACCGACCCTGATGCCCGACAAGGCTTTCTGAAAGCCTCAGGCAGTTCTATAAAAGGAGGTCGACCATGGCCTCCTTTTTTGATTGCTTTTGCCTACAATAGCGGGCTGATCCGCCGATGAGTCTTGCTATGGGGTTTTTATAGACCGCCTTGTGCTCATCACACGGTCGAGCAGTCCTCCAAAACGGGCCTCGCGCGACCTATTTCACGACACCCAAGCGCGCTTTCCGCAGTTGTAGTCTGCATGAATCACATTCGAAATTTTTCCATCATCGCGCACATC
>JAURGS010000338.1 GCA_030833685.1 Rhodoferax sp.
TAGTGTTCAGCAAAATTCCTACTACACAGGCCCCAAATGCCTGTCTCGCCCAGGCAACGCCACCTCTGACCCACACCAGAACAACCTCTCGACGTCAAGAGGTTTCAAACTTTCATTGCCATGAACTCCTGATTCCAAGGCGCAAGGGTGATGAGGAGAACCCAAGGGGGGAGAGTTAGACTGTCCTGCTCGGCTCGTTTCTACGCGCGAAATACCTTCACAAAATCCCATAACGCGCAAAGACATCGGCCAGTTTGTCGCCGCGCTGCAGGTCCCTGAGCGTGTTTCGCTCGCCAGAAATCTTCTTGAAGGCCATCTCCAGCACTTTTCGCTCGACCGCCTGCGGGATCACCACCACCCCGTCAACGTCTCCGACCATCAGGTCGCCCGGTCGTATGTGTACGCCCGCGCATTCGATCGGGATATCCACCGCCATGATGCGCGCCCGGCCCTTGCTGTCGAGCGGGGCGATGCCGCCATGAAACACGGGAAACTTCATGGCCCGGATGGCGCGCACATCACGCGTGCATCCGTCCATCACCGCGCCGGCCGCACCGCGAGCCCGGGCCGCGGTCGACAGCAGCTCGCCCCAGGGGCCGATACGGGCCGAGCCCGAGCAGGCAAAGACGGCGATCTCATCAGGCTTGAGGCTGTCAACAAGGGCAATCTCAAGCTCATAGGGGTTGCTGCCCTCTTCGTGATGCCAGACCTCCATGAAGGAGGCAGTGCGGGCGCGGCCCACCAGAACCAGCGTGTCGTCCAGGGGCCGGATATGCGAGGACATGGCCTGCTGTCGGTGGCCCACGGCGTCAAGCGCATCCGAAATCACCGAAGTAAAAAGCTGGCTGCGTATTTCTTGGAACAGCAATGCATCGCCGCTGAAATGATCGGTCATAAGCTGTCTCCCCTGAAGAGGCCTTCCAAACGGGCAAAACCACACGGTACCCTTGGCCGATGATGCTGCAAAACTGCCGCTTCTGCAAGAAAATACCGTATCCCAATATCTGCCGCTTTGCGCTGCTTGATGCTTTTTATCAGATGCGAGACTGAACCGCCCCGGTTTTCGAGGAGGCCTTTGGTTTAAATGAACGTGAATCCCCCGCGCCTGTAAGCCTTTGGTGAGAGATCAATACCCAACTGTCCAGACTGACTGCAGATGTTGAACAAGCTGCTAGCCGACGCGATTCTTCTCCTTCATTTCGCCATCGTCCTGTACATCACGCTTGGACTGCCGGCCATCTGGCTTGGCGCTGCGTGCGGCTGGCAGTGGGTGCGCAGGTTCTGGTTTCGGCTGACCCACCTTGCCGCCATCGTCTTTGTCGCCTTGGAAGCGCTTTTTGGCGTGTGGTGTCCGCTCACCGTGTGGGAAGATGCGCTGCGTGGCAGCACCAACGAATTAAGCTTCGTCGCCCGCTGGGTGCATCGACTGATGTTCTATCAACTGCCCGAGTGGGTGTTCACGCTTGCCTATGTATCGTTTGCTGCCGTGGTTGGATTGACGTGGGTGCTGGTGCCTCCCCGCCTCAAACGGTAGCCTCTCAGCCCGGTCAGACTCCCCGAGTACCGGGCGCAATGGTTTCAGCCATTTTTCTTGTCGTAGTTGCGGCTCTGCAGCTCATGGTATTGGTTCTGATTCCTGGCCTGGTCCAGGCGCATGCCTGAGCGGATGGCGGCGCGAACCGTGTTCTCCTTGCGGGTGATGTCCTCGGCAATATCCAGCACCTGCGCCTGCATGGCTTGCGGGATGACCACCACGCCATCGGCATCGCCGCGCAACAAGTCACCTGGGTGCACGGTGACGCCGCCGATCTGCACCGGAACTTGCAGACCGGCCAGCTGGATGCGACCCTTGCCGGTGCGCATCCAGCTGCCACGGCTGTAGATCGGGTAATTCAGCTCGCTGCACAGGGCAACATCTCGGTTGATGCCATCGATCACGGTGCCGGCCATTTTGCGCTGGTGCGCCATTTCGGTGAGGATATTGCCCCAGGTGGTCATGGTGTCATGGCCGCGGTTGTCGATCACGATCACGCTGCCTGGCTCCACATCATCGATGTAGTCGCCCACATGGCCGGTCTCCCCATGGCCAGCCGGGCGGTACAAGATGGTGTAGGCATGACCGGCCATACGGAATTTTGGGTCGCAGGGCTGGATCTGGTAGCACTGGCCGGCGATGCCCAGGCGATCAAGAGCATCACTCAGGGCGGCACAGTCCAGCGCCAG
>JAURGS010000339.1 GCA_030833685.1 Rhodoferax sp.
CATGGACGAGCTATTGGAAATCATCATGCGCGACAAAAACTGGAGCGATCAGGCGCCGCGCAAGCTGATGGTCGGCATCATGGAGCTGATGACGCCACCGCGGCCCAAGCCCAGCGCCGACTCGGGCAAGACTGCCGGCGGCATCGAGGTGCTGGGTAAGGCCGCAGCGCAAGAGGACCCGCAAAGCGCACTGGTCTCCAGCTATCGCCGCAAGCTGAGCATGATGCTCAACTGAGACCTGCGCTGACGCAAGTTGCAATAGCCTGAACAAGCGCTGACAATCCCGGTTGACGGCCTGCAAGGCGAGCGCCTGTGGCCAGTCATCGCGCGTCGGTCCTTGGCCTGTAGCGCAGGCGCCTATACTGATTAACACTCGGTCGTGCCATGGGACAGCTGTCTTCACGGCGTGATCAGACGCAGACTTCAAGCCCAAAGTGGTAATCTGGAGACGCCTTGCGATACCTGAAACGCCGTGCATTGCAACTCCTGCTGAACTTGAGTGTTGTGGTGCTGTTTGCACTCAACACCATCGGTTTTTTCGAGCTCGATGTGGTCAGCCGGGTCGAAAACTTCGCCTACGACCAGCGCATACGTTGGGCCATGCCCGGTGGCCAAGACAAGCGCATCGTGATCCTAGACATTGACGAGAAGAGTCTGCAGGACCTTGGGCAGTGGCCCTGGAGCCGCGACCTGTTGGCCAGACTGGTGAACCAGTTGTTCGACCACTACAAGATCGACACTTTAGGCTTTGACATTGTTTTCGCAGAGCCCGACCAAAGCTCGGGGCTCGCCAAACTCGAAGAAATCGGCCAAACCACGCTGAAAGACAGCAAGCAGTATCTGGAAAAGCTGGGTGAACTCAAACAGTCGCTCGACTTTGACGGGTTGTTCGCCCAAAGCCTGAAAAACCGGAAAGTGGCCCTGGGCTATGTCTTTAAATCGGATGGGGGTCGATCGGCGAGCATTGGTCAATTGCCTGCGCCCGTGTTCGCCAAAGGCAGCTTTAGCCCGGATTCGGTTGGCGCCGTCTATCAAAGCGGCTACACCGCCAATTTGCCGGCGCTACAAAACCAGGCTGTCTCCGGCGGCTTTTTCAATGCCTCGCCCTTGGTCGACAGGGACGGCGTATTTCGGCGGGTATCGATGCTACAGGGCCACGACGGTGCGCTCTACGAAAACCTGGCCCTTGCCATGGCCCGGCTGGTGATGGGGGTGCCTGATCTCAAGCTCAACCACGCCGGCGGTGAACAAGACGCTTTCGCGCTGGAGTCCATTCAGCTGGGACCCTGGCGCATTCCAGTTGATATCAACGTGGGAGCCTACATCCCCTACCGGGGCCCCGAAGGCAGCTACCCCTATGTTTCTGCCGCAGACGTGTTAACTGGTGGTGTTCCGCTCGAATTGCTCAAGGGGACGGCGGTTCTGATGGGCACCACCGCACCAGGCTTGAAAGATTTGCGCAGCACCCCAGTTGGCGAGGTTTACCCCGGCGTGGAAGCCCATGCCAATCTGCTGGCAGGGATTTTGGACGGCACGATCAAGGAGCGCCCGGCCTACACACTAGGCCTTGAACTGGTGCTGATGTTGGTTCTGGGTCTGTTGCTGGCCTTTTTACTGCCCACCTTAGGGCCACTTTGGGCCTCGATTATTGGCCTTGGCCTCATGGGCAGCTGGGTTGCTGCCAATCTGTATGCCTGGCAACACGCTAATTTAGTGCTGCCGCTGGCCCCCTTGCTGCTGATGATGATCTCGCAGTACCTGCTCAGCATGGGCTACGGCTTTTTCGTCGAGTCGCGCGGCAAGCGCCAACTCTCTGGCCTGTTCGGGCAGTATGTGCCACCCGAACTGGTGGGTGAAATGGCCAAAGATCCGGGCGCCTACTCGCTGGCCGGCGAAAGCCGGGAGCTGACCGTCCTATTTTCAGACGTGCGGGGCTTTACCACCATCTCTGAGGGACTCAACCCCACGGATCTGACCGAGCTGATGAACCAGTACTTAAGCCCGATGACCGAGGTGATTCACCACCACAGGGGCACGATCGACAAGTACATGGGGGACGCCATCATGGCCTTCTGGGGCGCGCCTGTGCCTGACCCCGCGCACGCCACGCATGCAGTGCAGGCTGCACTGGACATGATTGCCAAGCTTCACACCCTACAAGATGGATTCAAAGCACGCGGCTGGCC
>JAURGS010000033.1 GCA_030833685.1 Rhodoferax sp.
CCAGCGTCGCTTTGAGGCAGCCGACTGGCACGCGCAGCACCGCGCCATGCGCGATCGAATCGAGTTTTACGACAAAAGGGTGGCTGAAGCGACCCTGCGGTTAGAGGCTGAATTCGCAGTATCCCAACTCCCCGTAGAAATTTGGCGAGAAGTCAAAAGACTCTATGTTGGCCTGATGGTTGATCACCGACAACCCGAGCTTGCAGAAACTTTCTTCAATTCGGTCACCACCAAAATTCTGCACCGAAGCTATTTCCATAACGACTTCATCTTCGTTCGACCTGCGGTTTCAACCGAATACATCGAACTCGACGAGAGCGCAGGCCCAGGGTCTTACCGGGTGTACTACCCCAACTACCCAGCCTGGGAGGCAACCTGGGAACAATTGCTCCAAGACTTCAGCTTGGGTGTTGCGTTTGAGGATTTGCAGCGCGACGTGGCTGATATTTCAAACACTCTTGGTGCTGTGCTGGGTCCGAAATTCAGGGCGCGCGCCAACCTGCAGATTCAGGTGCTCTCCAGCCTTTTTTTTAGGAATAAAGGCGCGTATGTGGTGGGCAAGATCATCAATGGCTACCAGATCATTCCGATTGGGTTGCCCCTGCTACACACAGACGACGGCCGGCTGATCGTCGACACCGTCCTGCACACCGAAGACGACATGCAAATACTGTTTAGCTACGCTCGAGCGTATTTCATGGTCGATATGCAAATCCCGAGTGCGTATGTGCAGTTTTTGAGGTCCTTGATGCCAGGAAAGCCGCGTGCCGAGATCTACAGTGCGCTGGGGCTGCAAAAGCAAGGAAAAAACACGTTCTATCGTGACCTGTTGCATCACCTGCGGCACAGCACAGACCGATTTCGAATCGCGCCCGGCATCAAAGGCATGGTGATGTTGGTATTTGACCTGCCCTCCTTCCCCTTTGTTTTTAAGATCATTCGCGACGAATTTCCGGCCCAGAAAAAAACCACGCGCGAACAAGTCAAAGGCAAGTACCAGTTGGTCAAGCGCCATGATCGCGTTGGCCGCATGGCCGACACACTGGAGTACAGCAAGGTCGCACTGCCGCTCTCTCGCTTTGAGCCAGAGTTACTTGAAGAGTTGCGCAGCAGCTGCAGCAAACTCATCGAGATCAACACCGAGGCAAACGAAGCAGAATTGGTGATTGAGCACGCCTACATTGAAAGGCGCATGATCCCACTGAATATTTACCTGCGCGAGGCTGACGCCGCAGGTGACACAGCCAGCGTCGAGCGGGCGGTGCTGGAATATGGCAATGCGCTCAAGGACCTGATCGCGGCCAATATTTTTCCAGGTGACATGCTGTGGAAAAACTTCGGCATCACGCGTCAGGGAAAAGTCGTTTTTTACGACTACGACGAAATCGAATACATCACCGACTGCAACTTTCGCCGGGTTCCGCCTCGCGATGAAGCCACCAAGCCCACTGAGGGCGATCAGGTCTGGTTTGATGTCGGAGCCAAAGACGTCTTTCCAGAAACGTTCGGGCCTTTTTTACTGGGTAAGGCCAGCGTACGCCAGGCTTTCCTGAAGCACCACGCTGATCTTTTGGATCCAAAATTTTGGGATGGCCACAAGCAACGCATCCTGGCTGGTGAAGTGCCCGACATCTTTCCCTACGATGCAAAGCGCCGTTTCAGCGCGCGCCGCCTTGCACCCGACTAAAACCACCCCTTGGGCTGCAGGCTGGCGCTTTAGCGAAGCACACCCGCAAAAAAAGCAGATAACTCTTCAAAGGCCAGCAAAGGCAAAACATTGGCGGTGTACTGGTCGGGCCGAACCACAACCATGCATCCGCCTGCTCGGTCGATGGCGCGCATGTCAAAAATGTCGCCCGCACCTTTGTGGTCAACGCAAAATATTTTTTCATGATCCTGCAAACCCAGTCGACCGGTGCAGGGCTTAAAGAACGCCGGCATCTGTTCATAGGCTAGCTGATCAAAGGTTTGCTGAAAGATTGCGCGGCAGTCGATCACGGCATCCACATCCTCATCGGGGCGTGTATGGGCACGCACGACCGAGGCTGGGTGGTTCTGCAGCCAGTCCGCCAAGCGGTGCATTGCAGTACCAGGCTGACCGGCGTCGCCCTGCCCAGCGAAGACGTACAAACGCCATCGCGCATCGGCCTGCGCCACGTGGCCCAGCTGCATGGGCTTGGCATCCGCTAAACGGACAACGGGGGCAGAATGAAAGCGCCGCCCAATTTCAAGCCCGCGGGCCAGAGCCTGGTATTTGGGCTGTCCTGTCAGAGTCGAGGGCTCATACTTGACTGCATTGCCACCCGTGAACTCCAAGTTTTCTTTAAACTGGCGAATGATGCGCGGCAACTCGGTCCCATCCCGCTCGGCCTGGGTTGTGGGCGCTGACATGATGCGAGCCCATTTGTGGTCTGTGTCGATCAATCGCTTGGCCTCGGCCATTCGCTCTGTGGAATAGGTTCTCAGCAGACTGGCATCTGATCGCCCTAGCAACACATGCACCAGCTTCCAGCCCAAGTTAAAGGTGTCCTGCATCGACACATTCATGCCCTGCCCTGCCTTGGGCGAATGCGTATGACACGCGTCGCCTGCGGTAAAGACTCGGGGGTGGCCACTGGGGTCGTCACCGGCGTCATCAAAGCGGTCCGTTAGGCTATGACCAATGTCATAAATGGACCACCACACGACTTCCTTCACGTCCAAGGTGTATGGTTTGATGATTCGATTGGCAGCGGCAATCATGTCTTCCTGCGTGAACTTGCGTTGCGCCGCCTTTTCATCAGGTCGCAGCTTATCAAGCTCGACATACATGCGAAAGATGTACCCACCCTCTCGCGGGAGGATCAGCACATTGCCCTCTCTCGCCGAAGAAATTAAGCACTTTTGCCGTACGTCCGGAAAATCGGTGTTGGCCAGAATATCCATCACACCCCAGGCCTGATGCGCGGCATCACCATGCAGCTGCCCGCCGATGGCCTTGCGAACCGCTGAGTGGGCGCCGTCGCAGCCCACCACGTAATTAGCCCGAACAGAACGCGTCGCCCACCAGTTCACGCCGGTGGCATCTTTGAGCGTGACAGTCACGGGGTGCTCAGAGGCGGTTGGATCGATCGTTAGGCCCTGAATCTCCCATCCATAGTCAGGCTCCAGGCGTGAGGGTGAGTTCTTCATCACCTCCAGAAACAGCTCATGCAAGCGCGCCTGGTTAATCAAAATGTGTGGCATCTCCGAGCTGTCATCAGCCACGTCCTGAAACCGACCCACCCGCTTGATGTGCTCAGGATTCTTCGGGTCAGGCATCCAGAACGCAGTCTGGTTGACCCAATAGGTTTCGCGCTTGACCTTTTCAGCAAAGCCGAAGGCTTGAAACATTTCCATGGATCGGGTGTTGATGCCGTCGGCCTTGCCCTTGATGATGTTACTGGGCATGCGCTCAACAATCAAAGTCTCGATATCGGGAAATTGCGAGAGCTGAGCAGCCAGGCACAGGCCGGCGGGGCCGGCGCCAGCAATCAAAACATCCACTTTTTCCGGCAAGGCATCGTGAATGCCCCGGTTGCGCCGATTCGGTGCGGGAGCTTTCACATCCGGATTGCCACCACGAAAACCATCTCTGTAAAACTGCATTGCGGACCTCTTCGGGTTGACTCAAACGACAGACGACAGTGCGTTAATTGTTCGAAATGATATCCATACATATTGTTTCTTGTCAAGATGGTATGTATAGTTACTAAACTTGGTTTGGGGCTGGTGCCCCATCCAGCAACCTGATTCCTCAAGGAGCACCGATGGCCTTAACGGAAATGCCTGGACATCTGATTCGGCGCCTTCACCAGCACGCAACACTGGTCTTTATGGAGAAGACTCAGGCCGCCGGATTCGACCTGACGCCAGTGCAATTTGCCGCTTTACAGGCGATTGACCAGCAACCGCACGCCGATCAGGCCAGCATTGCGCAAATCATCGGCTACGACCGTGCCACGATTGGCGGGGTCATCAATCGACTTGAAAAAAAGAAATGGATTCGCCGAGTCGTCTGCTCTTCAGATCGCCGTGCGCGAGAGCTCACACTCAGCACTCAAGGCAAACGAACGCTAAGCGCGCTCGAACCCATCGTTCAAGCGCTCCAGCACGAGATACTGAAACCCTTAAACGCCAGCGACTACGCCCGTTTTGTCGAATTGTCCAAGAAGGTAGTGATCGGTCCAGCGTCTATTTGAGGGGGTGATCAATCGCCTCAATCCCAGTTTTTTATCGACCGTGTCTGTAAATCTGTCTGGTTTCCTGCCTGTCATTCTGGATCGTGACGACCTTCACCAACTTTACGTTGGTATGCCTTGCAAGGGGCAGTTGATCTGCACAATACTGAACGGAACGCAAATGGATTTGCCAAGGAAAAAAGCCCCCAAGTAAATCTACTTGGAGGCTTTTGAATCATCACATGGTGCCGGTTGTCGGATTCGAACTGACGACCTACCGCTTACAAGGCGGTTGCTCTACCAACTGAGCTAAACCGGCACGCTGCAAATTTTACATGGGCATCTTTAGCGCACCACAGCCCAGAAGCTTCACCCAGGTGTTATTTCACCCGAGTCAGTTTCGGTCGACCCGGCTTGGAAGCCGCAGCAGTACCGGGGCCTGGACCAGAACCGGCTTTGACCGAGTCGCTCATAGGAAATGCCATGCCCTGTCCATTCTCGCGCGCAAAAATCGCCGCCACCCGATCCACAGGCACCATGATGTCTTTAACCACACCAGAGAAACGCGCTTTGAATGACAGCACATCATTACCAAGCGTCAACGCTGTCGTGGCGTCCCAACTGAGATTGAGCACGATCTCCGAGTCCTTGACGAATTCACGCGGCACTTGTACCGACTCATCGACCCTGACTGAAACATAAGGTGTCAGCCCATTGTCGGTGCACCATTCGTGCAGGGCACGAATCAAATAGGGCTTGGTCGCTGTGGGCGCGGGCGCGTCAGGGTCTGCCATGAGCATGTGGGGGTTGGGTCACTTGCGCATTACTTTTTCGGATGGGGTCAGTGCCTCGATATAAGCTGGTCGAGAGAAGATGCGTTCTGCGTATTTCAGCAGCGGCGCGGCGTTCTTGCTTAGCTCAATGCCGTAATAGTCCAGACGCCACAGAAGCGGGGCAATGGCCACGTCGAGCATGGAGAAGCTATCTCCCAGCATGTACTTGTTTTTCAAGAAAACGGGGGCCAGCTGCGTCAGACGATCGCGAATGTGCGCACGCGCTTTGTCCATGGACTTATCGTTGGGCTTGAGGTGGCGCGACTCCAGCGTCGTGACATGGGTGAACAGCTCTTTTTCGAAATTAAGCAAGAACAAACGCACACGTGCTCGGTCCACCGGGTCGCCGGGCATCAGCTGCGGGTGCGGGAAGCGCTCGTCGATGTACTCGTTGATGATGTTGGACTCGTACAAGATCAGGTCCCGCTCGACCAAGATCGGAACCTGCCCATAGGGATTCATGACACCAATGTCTTCTGGCTTGCTGTAGAGGTCCACATCACGGATTTCAAAATCCATGCCTTTCTCGAACAACACAAAACGGCAACGGTGAGAAAAAGGACAGGTGGTTCCCGAATAAAGCACCATCATGATGGCATCTCCTAAAAATGAAAAAGCGGAGGACCCATGAGCCCTCCACTTCAAGGCGCGAAGGGCTGATGGGCAGCCCTCACGCGAAAGCTATTTACGCATCAGCCTATTTGATGTCTTTCCAGAAAGCTTTGTTGAGCTTCCAGGTACTGAAGATCAGGACGGCCAAAAACAATAAAACCCAGGCGCCCAGGCTCAGACGCTGTGACTGGGATGGCTCGGCCATCCACTGCAGATAGCCCACCAGGTTGGCCATCGCCTGATCGTATTGGGCGGGGGTCATGGTGCCTGGTGTGATCTGCTTCCAGCCCTTGAAGACCTTGGTCTCCTGGCCGTGGCTCATGATGGTGTCGAACTGCGGCTCGCGCTCACCCTGCAGTTCCCACATCACATGGGGCATGGCTATGTTGGGATAGGCCAGGTTGTTCCAACCCGTCGCCTTCTCGGCATCGCGGTAAAAACCACGCAGGTAGGTGTACAGGTAGTCCCCGCCCGTGCCCTGCGAGCCTGCGCGCGAGCGCGCGATCACGGTGAGGTCTGGTGGCGTGTTGCCAAACCAGTTTTTAGCCTGGCGAGCATCGATCGACGCATTCATGGTCTCGCCGATCTTGGAATCTGTCACCAACAAGTTGTCCTTGATTTGGTCTTGCGTCAAACCCAGGTCCTGTAGCTTGGTGTAGCGCATGAACGAAGCAGAGTGGCAGTTCAGGCAATAGTTCACAAATAACTTGGCACCATTTTGCAGTGCCGCCTGGTCTGCCTGCCTGTTAGGAACCTTGTCCCAAGCGGCACCACCGCCACTCGCCTGTGCCGTGCCAGCCAGCACGACGCCCAGCACAAACGCCACTACGCGCGTATTGAAAAAGCCCATGGTTGTCATGATGGTTCTCCGGGTCAGTGGGCCTTGAACGTCACGCGCTCAGGTACCGGCTTGGGTGTACCCAAGCGGCTCCACCAGGGCATCAGCAAGAAAAAGCCAAAATAAAACAAGGTGCCGGCCTGGGCAATGCGGTTGAAAAGTGGCGAAGGCGCCTGCGTGCCCAGGTAGCCCAGCACCAAAAAGACAATCACGAAGATCGCATACAGGTACTTGTGCCAGTCGGGGCGATACCGAATCGACTTGACCGGGCTGTTGTCGAGCCAAGGCAGGAAAAACAGAATGACCACGCCGCCGCCCATGGCAACCACGCCCCAGAACTTCGCATCAATCGACCACATCATGGCCAGCAGGATCACCGACGCAACCACGATGCCGGCCTTGAAGACCGAAGCCAGTCGACTCTTGACAACAGCCAAGCCGGCTGCCACCACCACAAAGAGCATCAAGACATACATGAGCTCAGCGGTCACTGCGCGCAGCAGCGAGTAAAAGGGCGTGAAATACCAAACAGGGGCGATGTGCGCCGGCGTCTGGAATGGGTTGGCCGGTATGAAGTTGTTGTATTCCAGGAAATAGCCGCCCATCTCAGGGGCAAAAAACACGATCGCAGAAAACACAAACAGAAAGACCGACACCGCAAAAATATCGTGCACGGTGTAGTAGGGGTGAAATGCAATGCCATCCAGTGGCTTGCCGCTGGCATCTTTTTTGGCTTTGATTTCAATACCGTCGGGATTGAGCGAACCGACCTCGTGCAAAGCAATGATGTGCGCCACCACCAAGCCAAGCAGAACCAAGGGCACCGCGATCACGTGGAAACTGAAAAACCGGTTCAAGGTGGCGTCGCCAACAACGAAGTCACCGCGGATCAGCAAGGCCAGGTCAGGCCCGATGACCGGGATGGCAGAGAACAGGTTGACGATCACCTGCGCACCCCAATAGCTCATCTGGCCCCAGGGCAAAAGGTAGCCCATGAAAGCCTCAGCCATCAACACCAGGAAGATTGCGCACCCAAATATCCAGACCAGCTCGCGCGGCTTGCGGTAACTGCCATACATCAGGCCTCGAAACATGTGCAGATAGACCACCACAAAAAATGCAGAGGCTCCCGTGGAGTGCATGTAGCGAATCAGCCAGCCCCAGGGGACATCGCGCATGATGTACTCCACCGAGCCAAAAGCCAGCGCTGCGTCAGGCTTGTAATGCATCACCAAGAAGATGCCAGTGACAATTTGGATTACCAATACCAACAGCGACAAAACCCCAAACACGTACCAAATGTTCAGGCTCTTGGCTGCGTAGTATTCGCTCATGTGCTCCTTGAACATCTTGCTCAAGGGAAAGCGGTTGTCAATCCAGTTCAGCGCTTTGGCGCCAATGGGCGCGTTGGGCGATATTTCTTTGAATTCAGCCATGTTCTTGATCCTCAGGCTTTCTTGTCTTCGCCGATCAACAGCTTGGCGTCAGACAGGTACATGTGAGGCGGAACCTCCATGTTGTCAGGGGCTGGTTTGTTTTTGAACACGCGTCCGGCCAGGTCAAAGGTCGAGCCATGGCACGGACACAGAAATCCACCGGTCCAGTCACTGGGCAGCGACGGCTGTGCGCCAGTCTGAAATTTATCGATCGGCGAGCAACCCAAATGCGAGCAGATTCCGACGACCACCAAGTACTCGGGCTTGATCGAGCGCGCCTCATTTCGCGCGTACTCGGGCGTCAATTCGCCCGGATTGCGTTCTGACTGAGGGTCTGCGAGCTCACCGGTCAACTTGGCCAAAGAGGCCAATTGCTCAGGGGTACGCCGCACAATCCAAACTGGCTTACCGCGCCACTCCACCGTCATTTTTTCACCCGGCTTCAGGGCGGAGATGTCTGCCTCGACCGCAGCACCTGCAGCCCGCGCCTTTTCAGAAGGCTGAAAAGAACTGACAAACGGAACAGCCACCGACATGCCCCCCACAGCACCGACACAGCCCGAAGCGATCAGCCATGTTCGCTTGCTGTTGTCCACGGTGCCTCCTTCAGCTTGAGCTTCACTCATGAGAATCCTCAAAGAATTTGACCGTCATTGAAAATAACCCTGTATTGTATCCGAGCTCGTGCTTAAGACCGCTTTGCGCACGTCCCAAAAACATGGCTTGCGCACCCAAGATCAGAGGCGATTAGGGCTTCAGAAAAAAGGCACCCGGGCAAGCGCCGTCCCAAGCCTGTGCCTCGGGCTTAGGTCAGCTGATGCGCCAGCCGGATCGCTTCGATCAGGCTGCTGGGGTCGGCAACACCTTGGCCCGCAATGTCAAAGGCTGTTCCGTGGTCCGGGCTGGTACGAACCAAAGGCAGCCCAAGGGTGACGTTGACACCCTTATCCACACCCAAATACTTCACTGGAATCAATCCTTGGTCGTGGTACATGGCTACAACCACGTCAAACTCGGCGGGCCGGGTCTGCGTTTGCCGCGCGCGCATGAACACAGTGTCGGGCGGCTGCGGATCGCTGACCATCATGCCCTGTGCCCGCGCAGCAGCCACCGCCGGCAACAGAATGTCGATTTCTTCACGACCAAACAGGCCACCTTCTCCAGCATGCGGGTTGACACCCGCCAACCCTATGCGAGGGGCACGGCCAAGCATATCGCCCAAAGCTTTGTGTGTGATGACCAAGGTTTCGAGCACCATAGGTATGGAGATGGCGTTCAAGGCCTCTTGCAAACCCACATGAATGCTCACCAGAACGACCCGCAGCTCATCGTTGGCCAGCATCATTCGCACCGGACAATCCGGCACCTTGACGCCCAAAAAACGGGCGGCTTCTGCCTGCAGCATCTCGGTATGCCCGGGGAAGGCGTCGTAGGGGGCACCCGCCGCCGACAGCGCCAGCTTGTTCAGCGGGGCCGTCACCAGCGCGGCAATCTCGCCGCGCAAGGCCGCCTCGGCCGCCCACAAAACGCATTCACCTGCTGCCCCGCCTGCCGCAGCGCTCAGTTGCCCCCAGGCTGGGGGCGCCCCGGCGGATTCAGCCGGCATAGGCCAAAGCGGCAAGCAACGCGGCGGGCACTGGGCCAGCGCTGACACGCTATCCAGGGTCACAATCGGCAGGCCGATTGGCCCCGGGCAAACCAACAGCGCGGCTCGACGCATGCTGGCCAGATCGCCAACCACAAAGCAGTCGCGTGTCAGCTCAGGCTCTTGCAAAAAAGCCTTCACCACAATTTCCGGGCCAATGCCAGCTGCATCGCCTTGGGTAATCGCAATGGGTTTACCTGTCATGAGACGCCTCGCTTGGCACACTCAAGCCGGGTTATCAATATCGATATGCAAATGCACAAGCCCGTGGCGCAACGCCAGGTGCTCCGCAAGTGCCTGCACGCCGTAACGCTCGGTGGCATGGTGACCACAGGCCAGGAAGGCAACACCGGATTCCCTGGCAATGTGCGCTTGGGGTTCAGATATCTCCCCGGTGATAAACGCATCAGCACCCGCGGCGATTGCATCCTCGAAATAACTTTGGGCCCCACCAGTGCACCAGGCGACGCGCCTCACCTCGCGCGCAGAGGTGCTCACCAGGGTGACCTGGCGCTGCAAGACCTGCCCAGCGTGATCGGCCAGGGCTTGCGCCGACGAGAAGACCCGTCCATTGGCGCCAGTACCCAGCCAGCCCAAATCCTGCTCGCCAAAACGCGCATCGGCCTGTAGGCCAAGCATACGGCCCAGCTGGGCGTTGTTGCCCAGCTCGGCATGGGCATCCAAAGGTAGGTGGTAGGCCAGCAAGTTGATGTCATTTGAGAGCAACAGACCCAGACGTTTTCGCATCCATCCGGTCACGCAAGCGCTCTGACCGCGCCAGAACAAGCCGTGATGAACCAACACGGTATCTGCCCCATTGGCGACGGCCGCCTCGATCAGAGCAAGGCTCGCCGTAACACCAGAGACCATCTTGCGAACACTGGCCTGGCCTTCAACCTGCAATCCATTTGGCCCGTAATCACGAAAGCGATCGACAGCCAGCATTTCAGCCAGATCGGCAATCAATTCCTGGCGGCTGACCATCTTGACCTCCCTTGACGCAGCTGGACAACGCTCTTAATTTTCCACACCAGAACGCCGCTTCCCCTGGCATTGTGCCGGCAGAGACTGCTGCGCGTCAGATCAGGACGCAGCAGCCGAGTCTTCGGGTTTACGGGTCTGCTTGATGAACAACTGCGCCGCCCAAATACCAGCTTCGTACAACAGGCACATCGGTATAGCCAAGGCCAGTTGCGAGACCACGTCCGGCGGTGTGACGATGGCCGCAATGATGAAGGCCAGCACCACAAAGTAGCCGCGAAACTCCTTGAGCTTTTCAATCGAGAACACACCCATTTTGGCCAGGACCACCACCGCAACCGGTACTTCAAACGCCAAGCCGAAGGCCAGAAACATGGATAACACAAAACTCAAGTACGCCTCAATATCAGGAGACGCAGTGATGCTCTTGGGGGCAAAACCCTGGATAAAGGCAAACACGCGACCAAATACCAGAAAGTAACAAAAGGCCACGCCCACCAAAAACAAAATGGTGCTTGAAAACACCAGGGGCAAAACCAACTTTTTCTCGTGGCTGTAGAGGCCAGGTGCGACAAAGGCCCACAACTGGTAGAGCACCACCGGCAGCGCGATCATGAACGCAGTCATCAACAGCACCTGCAATGGCACCATGAACGGCGAGATCACCGAGGTCGCAATCATGGTTGCGCCTTTGGGCAGGTGCGCAACCAATGGCTCAGCCAGAATGTCATACAAAGACCCAGGCCCAGGGTAAAGCGCCAGGGCCACGGCCACAACCAAGACCGCCACAGTCGCCTTGACCAGGCGATCGCGCAATTCAACCAGGTGCTGTACAAACGGCTGCTCCGTGCCGGCAAGCTCGTCATCAGTTTTGGGTGAATCGCTCATGAACCTGTCTTCACAGGCCGGTAGCGGGCCACACGCGCCGCCCCTGACAGGGCTTTGGTGCGCACACCAGAGCGGGCCTTGTACCAAGCGGGCGTTGCGCCCCGCTTAAGACGCCAATTTTTCTTCGGATGGCGGTATTGCGGGGCGATATTCGGGAAATCTGGCACCGCATCCATCGACGGACTGCTGGCCTCTTGTGTGGCGTCCGACCAGGCTTTCTCAAAATCGTCAGTCTGGGTTTGGACACTGCTTTGGACGTCTTTGGCCGCGGTCTCGACGCTTTCCTTCATTTTGCGAAGTTCATCGAGTTCCATCGAGCGGTTGACCTCGGCCTTGACGTCCGACACGTAGCGCTGAGCACGGCCGAGCAAGGTGCCGACGGTACGGGCAACGCCAGGCAACTTTTCGGGGCCGATCACGATCAGGGCAACAGCCCCGATCATGGCCAGCTTGGAAATTCCAAGGTCAAGCATTCGTCACTGGCCGCAAGAAAGACTCAGGACTTCTGCTTGGCTTCGACGTCGATGGTGTCTTTGTCCTTGGCAGCAGTGGCATTGGCAACCTGAGCCGGCTCGGCTGGCTTTTCTGAGCCCGCTGCGCCGCCCTCTTTCATGCCATCTTTGAAACCCTTGACGGCACCACCCAGATCGCCACCGAGGTTCTTGAGCTTTTTAGTCCCAAAAACCATGATCACGATCAGCAAAACGATCAACCAGTGCCAGATTGAAAAAGTACCCATTGCAAACTCCTCACGAATTACGAAATTTTAAGCGCCCGGCCAGCGGGCTTCACGGTGCGCCCCGTTTAACCCCTAGACCAGGGCCTCGGGCCACCCATGACATGGACATGAAGGTGGTGAACCTCTTGCCCCCCTTGCGCCCCGTTATTGCAAACGATGCGAAAACCGCCAGTCGGGTAAGGCTCACAGCCCTCCTGCAAGGCCAACCTGGGAGCCAAGGTCATGATGCGGCCCATTAGCTGGGAATGGCTGTCATCCAACGAAGCCATCGAAGCGATGTGCATTCTGGGAATAATCAAAAAATGAACGGGCGCCCAAGGTGCGATGTCATGAAAAGCATAAAGCTCATCATCGTCATACACCTTTCGCGATGGAATATTGCCCGCGGCAATTTTGCAAAACAGGCAAGAGGGATCACTCAATTGCTTGGCCGTGGTCATTGCGGCACCTCCATCTCAAGGCCTTTGTTCATTCGTACCATCCCCAGAACAATGCGATAAAAAAACCAGGCAGAAATCAAAAACCAAGCGAACCACCCTGGCGCCACAAACATGAACCACAACGGCGTGGTGACGATGTAAAGGATCGCAGCGATCACCACCGTGCGAATACGCCAGCGAAAGTGCGACGCATGCCACGTGCCCTGCGCCCCGTCGCGCTTGATCAAATCCAGCACCAGCGCTGCCACCAGCAAAACTGGACCCAGTTGCCCACCCGGAATCAATGCAGCCACAGCCACGATCAAATGGAGCACGTAGCTGATGGTGCCCACCGTGTTTAAGGCATGCAGTCGCTCCAGGTCTTGAATAGATCCCGATGGTCCCTGGCTGGATTGCTGTGAAAAACCTTCTGTCATGGGTTCAGCCAAGCGATGAAGGCCCGGTGCCCTGCTTGGGGCGCGAAGCCTTTTCTGTCAACCCACTGGTGCCTGTGCGCCGCGCAAGCTCGGCCAGAACGTCATCGGGCGTAAAGCCCTGTTGAACCAGCAGAACCACACAATGAAACCAAAGGTCCGCCATCTCGCTGACAACCTTATTCTTGTCTTGGCCGTGCAGCGCGTCTTTGGCGGCCATAACCACTTCAGTGGCTTCTTCGCCAATTTTCTTCAAGAGCGCATCCGGGCCTTTTTCAAAGAGACGCGCAACATAACTGGTGCCCGGGTCGCCACCGGCAGCCGGCAGCCTGCTTTCGATCACCCGTGCCAAATCAGACAACACGCGCGAGTCGGACTCTCTATCACTCATGCCGATGCCCCGTAAATGCTTTGTGGATCTTTCAAAACCGGGTCCGTGGTCTGCCAGGCGCCGTCTCGGAACACCCGAAAAAAACAACTGTGCCGACCGGTGTGACACGCAATGCCGGGCTGATGCCCTTCCTGGGTGACTTTCATCAACACCACATCGGCGTCGCAGTCGATTCGGATTTCATGCACACGCTGCACGTGACCAGACTCCTCGCCTTTGAACCACAGTTTTTGGCGAGAGCGCGAAAAATACACAGCCCGGCCCAAATCCAAGGTTTTCTGCAAGGCCTCCCGGTTCATCCAAGCCACCATCAGCACGTTGTTGGTAGCCACGTCCTGGGCAATTGCCGGCACCAGGCCAGCAGCATCCCATTTGATTTCGTCCAAGGCGTCCATTGGGCGATTGTCGGTCAATTCCCTGCAAACTGTGCTTCAGTCAGGACATGCGCACAGGTATCCCACGCTCGGACATAAATGCCTTGGCCTGGGCTACGGTGAACTCACCGTAGTGAAAAATGCTGGCTGCCAGGACCGCGTCGGCGCCCCCTATCTGCACGCCGTCGGCCAAATGCGCCAGGTTGCCAACTCCGCCTGAAGCGATGACAGGCACCTCAACTGCATCACTCACCGCCCGCGTCAAGTCCAGATCGAAGCCCGATTTGGTTCCATCACGATCCATGCTGGTGAGCAAAATTTCCCCAGCGCCAAACGCCGCCATTTTTGCAGCCCACTGCACAGCGTCCAGACCGGTATTGCGCCGGCCGCCATGGCTGTAAACATCCCACCCTTGGCCGCGGGTCTGTGCGTCCTGCGCAGAGCGCCGCTTGGCGTCGATGGCTACAACAATGCATTGGGCGCCATACTTGCCAGACACCTCCTGAATCAACTCGGGCCTGGCGATGGCCGCTGAGTTGAAACTGGTCTTATCAGCCCCCGCGTTGAGCAAACGTCGCACGTCCGCCAAGCTACGAACACCGCCGCCGACCGTCAATGGAATAAAGACCTGGCTGGCAACCGCCTCAATGATGTGCAGAATCAGATCGCGCTCATCACTGGTGGCCGTGATGTCCAGAAAAGTCAACTCATCGGCACCTTGCTCGTTGTAGCGCGCAGCAATTTCGACCGGGTCACCCGCATCGCGAAGTTCAACAAAGTTCACGCCCTTGACGACACGACCGCCAGTCACGTCAAGGCAGGGGATGATGCGTTTAGCAAGCAAAACAGTCCTTGGTTAAGCCGATCGCTGAAAACCACTGGCGCTGACGGGTTGGATCGAACCCGCGCCTGGCAGAGCATCGCGCTCAGCCGTTGAGCTCATCCGCGCGCTCTTGCGCGGCTTCGAAATCCAGGTCGCCAGTGTAGATGGCGCGACCACAAATCACGCCCTCAACTCCCTCGTCTTCAACCGCACACAAGGCCTCGATATCGTCCATATTGCGCAGGCCGCCAGAGGCGATCACCGGAATCGTCAGCGCTTGCGCCAAGCGAACAGTCGCGTCGATATTGATGCCGCTGAGCATGCCGTCACGGCCAATGTCGGTGTAGATGATCGACTCGACACCGAAGTCCTCAAATTTTTTTCCTAGGTCGATCACATCGTGCCGGGTCAGCTTACTCCAGCCGTCGGTGGCCACCTTGCCGTCCTTGGCGTCAAGTCCAACAATGATATGGCCACCGAATGCGGTGCAGGCGTCCTGCAAAAAACCAGGGTTACGCACCGCTGCTGTACCAATGATGACGTAGCGCAGCCCAGCATCCAGGTAGCGCTCAATGGTGTCCAAATCACGAATACCGCCGCCGAGTTGGACGTCGACTTCGCTGCCAATTTCTTTCAATATCTTGCGGATCGCCGCTTCGTTCCTTGGTTGGCCGGCAAAAGCACCGTTGAGGTCCACCAAGTGCACACGTCGCGCCCCTTTATCCACCCAGCTGCGGGCCATGCTCACCGGCTCCTCGCTAAAAGTGGTCGACTGGTTCATATCGCCCTGTTGCAAACGAACACACTGACCGTCCTTGAGGTCAATCGCGGGAATTAAAAGCATGGTGCAAAAAACGAGCAGAAAAAGGGATGAGACAAATCAGTTCAACAAGGCGATTGCTGAGACGAAGTGGGCCGTAAATTAAGAGCGTGTAGGCAAGGGGCGCACGATTGTTTGCAGCTTGTGCGAATCAACGCCGAGGCTATGGCGTCCAGTGCAAGAAATTTCGATACAGGGCAATCCCGTGGTCTGCGCTTTTTTCCGGATGGAACTGTGTGGCCAAAATATTATCACGGGCTACAGCCGAACTGAAGCGTACACCGTACTCTGTCTCGCCAGCACTGTGGCGC